>NZ_JCATZO010000010.1:0-130505 GCF_059694525.1 Pradoshia sp. TA40_28 | reverse complement strand
GCTGAGAAATGTACGAATACGTCTTCTCCGCCTTCACGTTCGATAAATCCAAAACCTTTTTCTGCATTAAACCATTTCACTTTACCTTGTTCCATAATTGTTGCCTCCTAGTGTGGATTTCCACACAATGTATTACTATCCTTGCTCAAATACCTTAGACGAAAATCAAACTCGCTTCTCAATCTGAAAACGAACAAAAATAATTCTTCTTAAGAATAACAGACAAATTTTGCAATAGCAAATAATAAGTCTTTTGTCCCTTTTTAAAAACACACTAAACACTTTGAGGTATTCTATATCAAAATGTTCGGTTGATACTTCATTCGATTAATTACAAATATTAGGTTGTTTAATTATTAAAAATGGATAGGAAATCCAATCTCTATGTGGTTTGGCACCGTCAAATATATCCAGGTTAACTCTAGGTTTACAAGGGTAAAAGTTTGAATAAGTTTACTAAATATATGAAAGGATTTTTGCTCATGGAGGAGATTTCGATAATTGACAAACCGGTATCCAGTGCCAACTTTCAATTTGTTTTTCCATTTACACTTATACGCGGTAAAGAAGCTGAACTTGTTGATAAGTTGAAAGACAATCATTTTAAATGGTTTAGACTGAACCGCCTTGAAAAAGAAGATGATTTCTATGGCAGATTTGAAATAAATCATGAAAACCTAGAGAACTATTTTCTACCCTTTACAAATCGGATTTTGTTTCCTAAAAAGGAGGATGGAAAAGGATTCCAACGATATTCAAGGATCTGTCAAATTCCTGCAACACTGCGAACAAAGCATTGCAGCACAGCCTTTGTAATTGAATCAATTGATGTAATCGTCTGTCCTTATCAATTAGGCTTTTTAACAGTACGAGTTCATTTGGATGAAGAGAGCCAATTACTTAAACTTTCTAAAGTCATTGATTTTGCTTCCGAATTTAGAATCATGGAACAAAACAACCCTACCTCTAAAGTGATATATGAAAAACAAGAGTTCGATCATGTAGAACATTTCCTGTTAGATCAGATCTTGCCTGAAATCAAAAAATATATGGATTACAGCTCTGAAGATGAAGCATACTTTGAGTCTTTCCCATTTTTTGAAAATAACCATCTATATGTCCAGTCGTTAATTGGTTTGACAGCTAATACAGAGATTGATGATTTTGATGTATTCCGTTTAGGTAATCTCGACGGATATGATAAAAATAAACACCCATTCATTAGCTGCCATAATCAAAGGTTCATAGATCAATATATGGATTCTATTGTCTATAGCCGTTGGGCACCCTATACCTATTACATATCTGATGAACAAGGTGTTGCTTGCCTAACGAATCGGACGGATGAAACATTCAATGAGATCGCCAGTACTTTTTATGGCGAATACTATTACGGTTTGTTACTTACCTTGTTTCATAAAATAACTTTACTTAAGATTGCTAATGAATATTCCCATGTTCGAATTGAGCAGGATACAAAACACGTTGAGAAATTAATTCATGCCATCAATGCCTTCTCATCCAATTATTATTTCTTTGAACTGGCAAGTAGTTCAAGAGGTCGCGATATATTTATCAAGCTGAGAAAGATGTTTAAGGTAGATGAATTATTTGAAGATACACGAACAACCTTGCAAAGCTTAAACCAGTATCAAGAGAATTTTTCAGACAAACAAAGCAATATGCTTTTACAAATATTAACTCTTTACACCGTGATAACCGGTCTATTTGGTATGAATTTGGTCACTGAACAACTGAAGGGCAATATTAACTGGTCAAATTTACTCGCGAATTATAACTGGCTCGAATTCATTGCGCTATTTGTAACATTCACCGGTTTAATCATTTCGCTTTACTTAGGAATTAAATTTATCTATTTATGGTTGATGGATAAAAGGGATCGTAAAAAGTGGCGCAAAGAAATTGAATACCCGAATACAAAATAAATCCTGTAAGTAATCTAGAACTAAACTCACCTCCGTTTCCCCTCTTTTGAAACGGAGGTTTTTTGTGTGTTATAAAACAAAGACTATGCACCTCTTACTTTTTTAACCTTCTATTAATGAATCCCTCCCCTTCAAGATACCTTTTGGAGTATAAACGGTTGAATAATATTCCATAGTTAACTAATACTAACGTTTATCAATTAAGGTTTGGGTGATGGATATGAATTTCTTTAAAAAAAGAACACCAAAAGAAGATAAACAGCAAAAGCATTTTGAAGAGGATTCTACTCCGGATATCCGGAGCTTAGAGACAACCCGTCATATCGAAGATAATATTAAAAAATTAAAAACGGCCTTTTCTAATACACAAGATTTCGATACACGATATTTTTCAAACGGGGATCAAAAATATGGATTAGCATTCATCAAAACAATCGTAAAAAAGGATATTATAGATCACTTCTTGATAGAACCATTAGTGATTAACTCCTCAATCAAGCCTGCTAACTTACCTGTGGCACATGTATCTGGCTATACCTCCTTTAACGATATTATCAGTAATATGTTGGAGGGAAATATTGCTCTATTTAAAGAAGGAGATACTACCTGCTATTTAGTTGAAGCAGCAGATTTTAAGACACGCTCTATTGAGGAACCTGCATCAGAACAAAGTATACGTGGTTCACATGAAGGCTTTGTAGAGAAAATTGAAGATAATTTAAATCTGATCAGAAAAAGAATCAAAACAGAGAACATGGTGGTTAAAACAAAAACACTAGGTTCGAATCCAAAGGCTACAGCCGCTCTTGTTTATATAAAAGGAAAAGCAGACCCTGCAGTCCTAGAAAAAATAGAAAAAAAATTAGACTCTATTCATATTGATAAAGCCATCAATACAGAAGTGATTCAAAATTATATAGAAGACTATGTTTATTCACCGTTTCCTCAAATTTTAAATACAGAAAAACCCAATCGGGTGGCATATCACTTATCAATGGGTGCCATTGGCTTAATGACTGAAGGAAGCTCCACTGTCTTTCTGATGCCCGTTACATTCTTTTCTTTTTTTCATGCAGCAGATGATATTGAAAGCCGGTTTTATATAAGTTCATTTGAACGAGTTTTACGGCTATTTGCTTTATTTCTAGCGATTACCTTGCCATCCTTTTATATCGCGCTTGTATCATTTGATTTTGAGATTATTCCATTAAACCTGGTAGCTAATGTTAAAGGGTCATTGGAAAATATACCCTACTCACCTTTGATTGAAGCTCTTATTATGGTGGTCATATTAGAGCTTCTCAAGGAATCCGCTATCCGTTTACCAACTTCTGTTTCACCAACGATTGGTGTTGTGGGGGCATTGGTGATTGGTACGGCAATTGTTCAGGCTAATCTAGTTTCTAATACGATGTTAATCGTGATTGCGATTACAGCCATTTCGGCATTTACTATTCCAAATCAGGAAGTCGCACAAATGATTCGTATTCTAAACATTCCACTCATCATCATAACTTATATTTTTGGCTTAGTTGGAATAGCGATTGGATTCACTTTAATTATCTATCATTTATGTGAATTGGAATCGATGGGAAAACCTTATTTAGCACCGGTCGCGCCGTTTAATTTTAAAAGCTTGTCGAAAATGCTATTCAAAATACCATTTAAGAAGGAGAGTTAAATGGACTATGATGGCTTCTAATAAAAAGTTATTATCTGCTCACCAGTTATACTTTTTAACCGTACAATCCGTTAGCTCTGTCATGATTTTTGCCATTCCTTATCTCGTTAATGAGCATAGTAAACATAATGCCTGGATATCTGCCATCATCACTTTAATCTTCTTTCAACTAATTGGCTGGGTCATCTTTTCATTGCATAAACGATTACCGGATAAGAATTTATTCCAAATGACAGAGATTCTAACAAGCAAATGGATCGGAAAAATAATGAATTGGCTGTATATCATCTATTTCATTGGCCTTGCTACCTATACGGCTTTATATTTTACGTATTTATCAAAGGAATGGACACTGCCTGTCACACCGCTATTTGTTGTTTACCTAATCTTTATTTTAATGGGACTTTATATAGCCAGAGGAACGATTACAACACTCGCACGGTTTAGCGGCATAACATTATTGGCCTTAACAGGTTTTCTCCTATTTTCCATTTGCTTTGCCATTCCTAAAATGCATCTTTTATTTTTACTGCCTGTTGGGAATGTTCCGGTTACAAAAATTTTAAACGGTTCTTATCATATGGGGATTGGTTATGCAGGCCTAAGTTCCTTACTTGTATTATTGCCACTTCTTCAAGGCAAGTTAAAAACAAAAAAAAGAGTAATTACTTTTTCAATCCTGACTATTTCATTGATTTATCTTTTTTTATTAGTAATCTGTCTTGCCCATTTCGGTACATATGCATTAGGTCTAGTTCCAATTCCTGTTCTCTATTTACTAAAAATATTGACCGTACTTAGCATTTTTGAGCGGATGGATTTGATTATTATGGGCGCCTGGATTGCTCCAATGCTAGTTTCCTATGTCCTATATATTTTTATGGCAGGCATCGGAATATCGGAAAATACTCGATTCAAAAACAAAAAGATGATCGTATTGGTTATTTCTTTGATAATCTCATTTCTATGTGCACTTTTTCCGGAAGCGCAGGATAACATGATTCGTCTTAATAATTACTTTCTACCGTTTACTTATTTGTTCATGATAGGATTTCCTATTCTTCTACTGGCTATTGCTATGATTCGAAAAATAAATCAGAGTCATCAAGATCAGGCAGGTGATTGATCCGTGAAACTATTAAAGATAAGTTTTATATTATCAATATTGATTGCTACCACAGGATGCTGGGACCAAAATTTTTTATCGAAAACTTCCCTGGCATTCAGTTTAGGTTTTGACAAAGCTAAAGGCCCGGAATCACTGGAATTAATTACAATAATTCGTGCCTTAAAACCTGCAGGTGGGGGACAAATAGAACCCTATAATACAAGTTATAAAGTAAAGGGAGCCTCTCCATTAATTTTGAGGGAAAAAATGAATCAAATTACGCCCGGCGAATTCTCAATAAATAAATTAAGTAATGTTTTAATAGGCGAGGAATTGGCAAAAACAGATATCTATCCCCTGCTGGATGTGTTATATCGTGATGCAAAAAGTAATGTAAACGCAAAAGTATTGATTACAAAAGGAAAATCACGAGACATTTTAAAAGACGAGTATATTAAGGGCACTTTAATTAGTAGAGCCTTACAAGAGTTACTCGACAGTGCAGAAGACCATTCCATTATTCCAGAGCAATCATTGGCCACAATTATGCCTGCCATGTTTGATCCAGGTCAGGATTTTGTCCTTCCCTATGTAGAAAAACTTAAGGGTGGCCTGGTAAAAGTAAAGGGAGTAGCTCTATTCGATAAATTAAGTTATACCGGTAAAAATTTAATTGGGGAGGACTCTTCTTTATATTTATTAATGGTTGGTAAAGAAGGAACCTATACTCAATTTACAATAAATAATCCGGAGAAAAAAAATGAAATTGATGAAAAGGTTAGCTTTTTTATTCGAAAAAACACACATAAGATAAAGTTAAAAATTAAGGATTCTAAACCGGTCTATTCGGTTTCCTTAAACTTAAGGGTTTCTGTAGCTGAATATACAAAGGGGTTGCTCGAAGAGGACGAAATTAAAACCCTTGAGAATCATATGTCTAAAGACTTGACGAAGCAAGCCAAAAAAGTAACAGATCTATTGGTTAAAAGTAATTGCGATGCACTCGCTCTTGGCCGTAAGCTGATGATTAAAGATCCAAAACTGTTTGATAAGTATAAGACGCACGGTATGTTAGATTTAAAAAAAGTTGAGATTAACCCAACGGTTAAAGTAAAAGTTGTTGACAATGGAATCTTAGATTAAATATAGATTTTTAATAAGAGCGAGGAAGACATATGAATACAGCTCAATATATTTTTAATAAACTTCATTTGGTTGCTCGTCTGATTATTATCATCGTTAGCATTATTCTTGTGTATGGCATCCTCATGCATCTAATTGAGCCTGCAACATTCACTAACATTGGGGAGGGGATATGGTTTACCATTGAATCAATCACAACTGTAGGGTATGGAGAGATTGTACCCAAAACCCTTTTAGGCAGGATAGCAGCCAGCACATTAATCTTAGTTGGTGCTGCATTTGTCTCTTACTATTACGCCTCTATGTCATCCTATGTAATTAAGCGTCAGACAGCCCTGCAGCTTGGTTCTGCCATCTATACAAAAAAGAAGCATCTCATTATAGTGGGTTGGAATGAATGCACTAAAATGCTAATTGATACATGGCATAAGCAGAATCCACGTCGAAATATCGTCATAATAGATGAGACACTGGAATCTCATCCAATGCCTGAAACGCATGTATTCTTTTTGAAAAATGACAGTACAAATGAACAGACTTGGATTCATGCAAATGTAACCGATAGTGAATTCATTGTTTTAACAGCAGATCGCTCGAAATCTGAACGTTCGTCTGATTTACATGTCATCGCTTCTTTACTATGCATTAAAGGTCTTTATCCAGAAGCTACATGTATTTGCGAAATAATGGCTCCCTTTCAAATGAACAATGCCAAACGAGCTGGTGCAGATCATATTATTGCGACTAACTCGATTATAAGCCAATCTATTATGGAAGCAGTCGAAGATGAATAAGTCTAACCAAAGATACATTTATTAAGTTTATTCATATCCCAAAACAGCAATTTCAGCCTCATTTACTAAGGATTTGCCTAAATCTATATACTTTTCTAGGCTAGAATCTGCATCCTCTGAAAAATCATACGTGGAGTCGGGGCTACATTCTTCATCCTGTGCATACTGTTTCATATAAAAATGAGTTCCAGTCTTGGCTTCATAGGATAATAAAAAAGGGGTTCCAAAGCGAATTACTCCATTTTTATCTTCTATGGAGCCTTTGTATGTAGTAAAGGGAATTCTGATATAATTTGATTTATTTCCGCTATCCATTAAATAGTCAAAGTAACCATGCTGATAATCCCAATTCCCGCCAACAATGAACCCTTGGCTTCCAAGCTGATGTTGGGCATACACATAATTTGTCATAGTATTTGTGAGACGCGATGGTATTTTAATCATGCTTTCCCTTCCTTCCATTGGATAGATGCTTTATTAATATCCACTTATAGAAGGAAAGGTATGTCTGGTATTGACAGCCTTCAACACCTAATATTCTCACTTATGGTACACACAAAAAATACCCGATTCATTAAGAATCGAGTATTTTTTTACGTATTTGATTAAGAATTTAAACGTTTTTCAAGCTCAGCTTTCTTTTCCTCAAAGCCTTCTTTTCCAAGTAAAGCAAACATATTCACTTTATATGCCTCAACACCTGGTTGGTCAAACGGATTTACACCCATTAAATAACAACTCATAGCGCATGCTTTTTCAAAGAAATACACCATGTATCCAAATGTGTATTCATCAAGCGCAGGAACACTTACTACCAAGTTCGGAACACCGCCGTCTGTATGAGCTAATAACGTACCTTCAAAGGCCTTATTATTGACGAAGTCTACTGTTTGACCAGCCAGATAATTCAGATTATCCAAATCATTCGCAGCCTCTTCCAATACTAATTCATGACGTGGTTTTTCAACTTTAATGACTGTTTCAAATAGGTCTCTGCGTCCTTCTTGCACATATTGACCTAATGAATGAAGGTCAGTTGAGAAGTTTGCAGAAGATGGATAAATTCCTTTTTGGTCTTTACCTTCGCTTTCACCAAATAGTTGTTTCCACCATTCAGAGAAGTATTGTAAGGATGGTTCGTAATTAATCAGCATCTCAATTGTTTTTCCTTTGCGATAAAGGAGATTACGAACAACCGCATATTGATAGGCTTCATTATCTTCTAGTTCAGATTCGGAATAATCCTGCTCAGCTGCCGCAGCACCTTTCATAATAGCATCGATATCAGCTCCACTTGCAGCAATCGGCAGCAAGCCAACAGCTGTAAGAACAGAATAACGTCCGCCTACATCGTCAGGGATAACAAATGTTTCAAATCCTTCTTCGTCAGCTACTGTTTTTAAAGCGCCTCTAGCTTTATCTGTTGTCGCATAAATACGACCTTTTGCAGCTTCCACTCCATATTTTTCTTCTAATAGCTTACGGAAAATTCGGAAGGCAATCGCTGGTTCAGTAGTTGTACCGGATTTAGAAATCACATTAATAGAGAAGTCTTTTCCTTCAAGAAGATCCATTAGATCATGCATATATGTAGAACTGATATTATTTCCAGCGAAAATGATTTGCGGAGCTTTGCGTTTTTCACCTGGAAGGATATTAAAGAAGCTATGTTGTAGCATTTCGATTGCAGCTCTTGCTCCAAGATAGGAACCGCCAATTCCAATAACCAATAAAATATCAGAATCATTTTTAATTTTTTCTGCTGCTTTCTTTATACGTGCAAATTCTTCTTTATCATAGTCAGAAGGTAGAGATAACCATCCCAGATAATCATTACCTGCTCCTGTTTTTTCATGAATCGTATGATGTAATTGCTTAACCGTGTCTTTCATATAAGACACTTCATGCTCTTGGAAAAATGATAATGCCTTGGAATAATCAAATTTAATATGAGTCATTTTTTTGTCCTCCATTCTGTTTCCTCATTATCACTTTACAGAAACGGAAAATGATAATCAAGTTACGTCTCTATACTACAAAAATTAAGTGCTAATCTTTTGAACATCCAGAAAAAGGGGTCTTAAAAGGAAGACCCCCCTTTTTTCACTCTATAAAGATGCTCTCAGTATAGAAAGTACATCTTCTTTATTAAGCTTTTTAAAATGGCCAAACTCTCCATTTGCCATCGCTTTGTCTGCGATTAGCTCTAGTTGTGAATCGTCAATATCATAATCAGCTAATCTGGATGGTGCACCTATTCCAGTCCAGAAATCTCTTATATTCCGGATACAGTCTTTAGCGATTTCCTCTTTTGATTTACCAGCGGGATCTACATCAAATACCTCTATACCCAATCTGACCAACTTATCTAAATCTTCATGCATGCAATGTTTCATCCAGTTAGGGAAAATAACCGCCAGTCCCCCGGCATGAGGAATATCATAAACAGCTGACACAGCATGCTCAATATTATGCGTTGCCCAATCGCCGCGGATTCCCACACTTAGTGTTCCGTTGAGAGCTACAGTTCCACAATAAAGAATCGTTTCCCGATATTGATAATTTTCCAAATCATTTAATAATTTCGGGGCTGTTTCTTTAACCGTTTTTAATACAGATTCACACATTCTGTCTTGTAATGGTGTATTATCCGTATGATTAAAATAGGTTTCTAAAACATGTGACATCATATCAACAATTCCATAAATCGTCTGATCGCGTGGAACCGTAAAGGTATTGACCGGATCAAGTATAGAGAATTGCGGATATGTATACGGGGAACCCCATCCATGCTTCTCCTGTGTTTCCCAATTTGTAATCACACTTCCTGAATTCATCTCAGAACCTGTAGCTGCAAGTGTTAAAATAGTACCAAATGGCATAGCAGCTTCTACTTTAGCTTTCTTAATCACTAAATCCCAGGGATCTCCGTCAAACATTGCCCCAGCCGCAATCGCCTTGGTGCAGTCAATGACACTTCCGCCGCCAATAGCTAGAAGGAAATCAATTTCATTCTCTCTGCACAAGTCGATTCCTTTACGGACAGTCGAAATACGCGGGTTAGGCTCAACTCCGGATAATTCATGATAGGTTAGCTCTCTTTGCTTCATCTGATCAATGACACGATCATACAACCCATTTCTCTTGATGCTTCCTCCACCATATATTAGTAAAACATTCTTAGTATCAGCAGGTATAAGATTCTTTAATTCATTGACTGTATCTCTTCCAAACACTAAATTTGTAGGATTCTTATATGTAAAATTTTGCATACCATTTCCCCCTCATTATTATTCCGTTTACTATATCATTAATTCCTTTAATTTCATTATTAAAACCTAATTCATGTATAATATTTTCTTTTTTACCCACTCTATAAAAAGAACCATGTTTTTTTTGAAGGAGGAAATCAAATGAGTGGAATACAACGTACTGCACTTGTCTTGACAATAATAGGTGCAATAAATTGGGGACTGATTGGATTTTTCCAATTTGATCTAGTTGCAACTGTTTTTGGTGGCGGAAGCCAGGCCGGCGGATTCGCACGTGTGATTTATGCACTTGTGGGAATAGCAGGGCTTGTCAATCTTGGATTGTTATTTAAACCAAGCGAACAGACAAGCAGCCAGGAACAACCTAATCCATCAAAATCCTGATAAGAGTCAAATTAAGCCCATCCCTATTTAATGGATGGGCTTATCCTTTTAAGCCGATAAAACCTTCTTGATTTTATCAATCGCCCAATCAAGCTCTTCTTTCGTAATGATTAGCGGCGGTGCAAAGCGAATGACATTATCATGCGTTTCTTTACATAACAATCCTTCTTCTTTTAAACGTTCGCAATATGGACGTGCTGATTCCGTTAGCTCCATACCAATAAATAAACCACGGCCTCTGATTTCTTTTATAATTGGATTTTGAATCGCTTCCAAATTTTCTTTCAAATACGCTCCCCAATGATAGGATTTTTCAGCCAGATTCTCATCGAGCAACACATTTATAGCCTCTATAGATACTGCGCAGGCCAAAGGATTACCACCAAACGTAGAACCGTGGGATCCTGGATTGAAAACATCCAGAATGTCATGATTGGCCAAGATACAGGAAATTGGAAACACCCCACCACCAAGTGCTTTACCCAATATATAAATATCTGGAATTACATCCTCCCAATCACAGGCAAACATCTTACCCGTTCTGCAAAGTCCTACCTGGATTTCGTCCGCAATAAATAACACATTATTATCCTTGCATAGATCATACGCTTCTTTTAGGAAACCATCAGTGGGGATATGAATGCCAGCTTCACCTTGGATTGGTTCAATCAAAAACCCTGCTGTATTAGGCGTAATAGCTTCCTTTAAAGCATTAATATCGCCAAATGGAATGAGCTTAATACCCGGCAGCATTGGACCAAATCCTCGTTTATATTCTTCATCGGAGGTGAGCGAGACAGCAAGCATGGTTCTGCCATGGAAGTTCCCGGTGCAGGCAATAATTTCTGCCTTATCCTTCTCAACACCTTTATTCTCATAGGCCCATCTCCTTGCAGCTTTAAATGCTGTTTCAACAGCTTCAGCACCTGTATTCATAGGAAGAGCTTTATCCTTTTTAGCAAGCTTGCATATTTTTTCATACCACGGACCGAGCTGGTCATTGTGAAATGCCCTAGAAGTCAAGGTCACACGATCGGCTTGATCCTTTAATGCCTGAATGATTCTCGGATGGCGATGCCCTTGGTTAACTGCAGAATAAGCACTCAGCATGTCCATATAGCGGTTCCCTTCAGGATCCTTCACCCAAACACCTTCAGCTTCAGATATCACAATCGGCAGTGGATGATAGTTTCTTGCACCATACTGTTCTGTTTGTTCAATCACTTCTTTTGATACAGTTGTCTTTGTCATGAATTGGCCCCCTATCTAAGTTTCACACTGGTATAAGGTATCACTCGATTCGACTCAAAAACTCCATTTAATTAAAAATTAAATATTATCTTTATTATCCAATAATTTTGTCACAAATGGAATTGATAACTCGACTTAACAAAAAAAACTGCCCTGATTAAATGTAATCAGGGCAGCTTCTGCAAATTAGATGATTAAATTATTTTTTAATAAGATCTTCGCGTTTGGATTGCTCAATCCACTCTTCCAATTTATCTTTAAGTGTATTGAATCCTTGTGGAGTTTCAGCAGGTGGAATTTTAACTGCACTTTGAGCAGATTTTTTCTTAGGCTTACGAGTTTCTTGTTTAACTGCTGGTGGCTCTTCTGTTGCACGAATAGATAAAGCAATCTTCCCAGCTTCTTCATTAATGGAAAGAACTTTCACTTGGACTTCGTCACCTAATTTTAATTGTTCATTAATATCTTTTACAAAACCGTACGTGATTTCAGAAATATGAACGAGTCCTTGTGTATTTTCATCTAAAGCAACAAATGCTCCATAAGGCTGAATGCCAGTTACTTTACCAGTAAGAATTTGACCTACCTCATATTTTGTAGTCATATAAAACACTCCTATAAATGTATTTACTTTTTCGTCTATATACGCAATTTAAAATTATAGCATAATGTTGGTCCATTATCAAAAATGACCTCTATCACTATTTTTGTTCCCTCTTTGTTTAAGAATAAACAATATTCACGCATGGAATATTTTACTTGTTAGTCGAGATTAAATATTCTGGCAATTCATTCTGTATAATGCTACTATAATACGATTAATAAGATTACTAACTACGAGGTGCTACATGGAAAAACATGAACAATGGTCATCGAAACTTGGATTTATTTTAGCTGCTGCGGGATCAGCTATTGGACTGGGGGCCATTTGGAAATTCCCCTACATGACGGGAACAAATGGTGGTGCAGCCTTCTTTCTATTATTTATTGCATTCACTCTTTTTATAGGTGCACCTATTTTAATCGCCGAATTCGTCATTGGACGAAACGCACAAAAAGATGCAGTCAATGCGTATAAGAGTATAGCGCCGCGCTCGAAATGGTTCATCCTCGGTTGGGGTGGTGTAATTGCTTCCGTCCTGTTACTCTCTTTTTATAGTGTAGTTGGCGGATGGATTTTATCCTATTTAGGCAGAAGTATACTCGGTGAGATTACCGGGATCGCCGGCAGTAATTACGAATCATTATTTAACAACATTATTGCAAATCCAGTTGAATCTATTATTTCACAGCTTCTATTCTTGCTATTGACTATAGGGGTTGTCCAGGGAGGAATCAAAAAAGGGATTGAACGGGCAAGCAAGTACATGATGCCGGCATTATTTATTATATTTATCATATTGGCCATTCGATCGTTAACCTTAGATGGAGCTATGGAAGGTGTTAAATTTTTCTTACAACCGGACTTCAGTAAAATTACTGGTGAGTCTGTATTACTGGCACTTGGACAAGCCTTCTTTGCTTTAAGTGTAGGTACATCAGTCATGGTCACGTATGCTTCCTATTTACCGAAAAACGAGAATTTGATGAAATCCGGTTTTTCAGTTGTAGGGTTAAATATTTTAATTTCCTTATTAGCGGGACTTGTCATTTTCCCTGCTGTATTTGCATTAGGATACGATCCTGCATCAGGTCCAGGACTAGTTTTTGTCATTCTTCCGGCTGTCTTTAATGAGTTAGCATTCGGTGGATTCTTCATGACCATCTTTATGGTTTTATTATTATTCGCCACACTCACTTCCGCCTTTTCCATTTTGGAAATTATTGTAGCGGTTATCTCAAAAGAGAATCCCGAGAAACGAAAATCATCCGCATGGCTAGCTGGATTCATTACTTTCCTTGTCGGGATTCCAAGTGCATTATCCTATGGCGTTCTAAAGGATGTTCATATTGCAGGTAAAACATTCTTTGATTTGGCAGATTATCTCGTTTCTAATCTTGCCCTGCCGCTCGGTTCCTTGTTTATCTCTATATTCGTAGGACACATTATGGATAAAAATATGGTCAGACAAGAATTACAACGTGGCTCGAAACTAAAAAGCTGGATGTTTAACGGTTGGTATATGATCATCCGTTACTTATGTCCTTTAGCAATCCTATTGGTCTTCTTAAATTCTATTGGAATTATAAAGTAAGATGGTAGAATATAAGTAAGATCATTATTTAGGAGGGGTTTACAATGTCTACAGTTGGCGAAAATATCCGTAAGTACAGAATGGACAAAGGAATGAGTGTGGAAGAGCTTGCATTACGCTCCAGAATTGGCACTCACAAGCTTGAGCAATATGAGTCAAATGAATTGACCCCAAATCTCCAAGTTCTCTTAACTATATCGACGGCATTGGATTGCCCTGCCTCAGATCTAATGGAGCAATCCAACCCAACAGGACCAAACCAACTAGACCCTGAACTCCAAGACCTAATCAATAAAATGGGCCAAAAACGCGCAAAACTCATCCTAAAGAAAACCAAAGACATCCCAGAAGCCCAACTCCTAAAAACACTAGAAACACTAAAAAGCTGAAGCGACTGGGCAGCTCCGACAAGCATAAGAGGGAGGCACGCAGGGAGGTGTTCTTCCCTCCCGTAGTGGCTACACTTATGACTCGAGGAGCTAGGAGCCGAAGCTGGATTAATTAAAAAGCTGAAGGGCCTTGCTCAGGAGCGAGGAGCATAAGATAAAGCCACGAAGGGAATGGTCTTCCCCGCAGTGGCTTTACTTATGTCCTGAGCTCCTAGGCCCTGAAGCTGGATTGACTAAAAAGCTGAAACGGCTCGTTCAGAAGCGAGGAGCATAAGACAGGGACTCGGAAGGAGACGTTCTTCCCTCCTGCAGAGGGCATGCTTATGTCCTGAGCTTCTAGCCGTTGAAGCTGGATTGACTAAAAAGCTGAAACGGCTCTTTTGATGAACGAAAACTAAATTCGCCACGTCCTGTGGCAACGTCTTCATGACCTACATCCTGTAGGCCCGCGAGGAGCATAAGACAGGGACTCGGAAGGAGGCGTTCTTCCCTCCTACAGAGGGCATGCTTATGTCCTGAGGTCCTAGGCCCTGAAGCTAGTTTGACTAAAATGCTTACCCGATTTTATTAAATAAAAGATAAAAGACTAAGGACGCCATTTTTGTTTGGCGTCCTTAGTCTTTGTCTTGTTGCCTAAAACAAGCAAAAGAAATTAATGCGGTGCCATTGTTAGCTAATCAAAAAGATGGTTACTTATGAAATCCAGCTGATACTAAATAAATTATTAAATAAACAGGATTCGCTGGATTTTGGGCTGAATCGGCTGGATTCTTGCTGAGATTGGCTGGATTAATATGAATATCGGCTGGATTCCTGCATAATCCGGCTCGATTTCCTCCAAACTCGGCTCAACTCCTAATAAAATACGTCTTTATTAAACCAGAAACCGACAGTGAGCTAACAAACTGTAACTATTTCTTTAAATAGCTGCATTGATAGGAGCCTAAAAGGAGCTAAGTAGGTTTATTTCTCACTGACTTGAAATCAAGTTCCGAAAAATCCCTCTCTCTAAGTTAAGCCCATAAATGATTAAAGCCTTCCCTGCATTCGATTTTATCAATCGAATGAGGAAAGGCTCTTATTTTAGTTCTTTCAAAAATTTAAAGGAACTTATGAATATTTACTTATAAATCGTTCCATTCTGGTTAAAGCTTCTCGCAATTGATCGATGGATGTAGCGTAAGAGCAACGAATATGCCCCTCCCCGCCAATACCAAATACACTGCCTGGTACGACGGCCACCTTTTCCTCAATTAAAAGTTTCTCGGCAAACTCTTCAGAACTCATGCCAGTAGATTCTATGGATGGAAAAGCATAAAATGCTCCGCCTGGCGTATGACATTCCAATCCGATTTCATTGAACGAACTAACAATATAATTCCTTCTATGATTATAGCTCATACGCATTTCTTCTACATACCCGGTTCCAAATCGCAAAGCCTCCAAAGCTGCATATTGAGCAGCTGTGGGCGCGCACATAATAGCGTACTGATGGATTTTAAGCATAGCTTGTGATATCTCTTCATTTGCACATACAAAACCAAGACGCCACCCAGTCATGGCAAATCCTTTTGAAAATCCTGATATCAGAATGGTCCGATTCTTCATTCCCTCAATAGCAGCAAAGCTGGTATATTCTTCATCATATACGAGCTCGGCATAAATTTCGTCGGATATAACGAGAATATCATGTTTAATGGCAATTTCAGCTAATGCTTTTAAATCATTTTTAGCTAATTGTGTCCCCGTTGGATTATTGGGTGAACAAATCATGATTGCTTTAGTCTTTGGCGTAATGGCTGCTTCCAATTGTTCAGGTAACGGTTTAAAATCGGATTCCTTCGTCGTCCCAACTGATACAACCTTTCCACCAGCCATTGCCACTAAAGGAGCATATGAGACGAAACAAGGTTCAACGACAATAACTTCTTCTCCTGGGTTAATAATGGCCCTTAAGGCAATATCTATCGCTTGGCTTGCACCTACTGTTACAATAATTTGACTTTCTGGTGAATACTCTACATGAAATCGTCTGCTCATATAGTCGGCAATTTCTTCGCGTAATTCCAATAATCCTGCATTGGCTGTATAGGACGTATATCCTTCCTCCATTGAGAGAATAGCAGCCTCTCTGTATCGCCATGGCGTAACAAAATCTGGTTCTCCAACACCTAATGAAACAATTCCTTCTATTCCAGCTGCCAGATCAAAAAATTTACGTATCCCCGACGGCTTCATTTCACGTGCCGTATCAGATAAATAACTCGTTTTAATCATGGAGTTATCACAATCCTTTTATCCTCATCCTGAGGTAAAAATACCGTTCCATCATGTTTATACTTTTTAAGGATAAAGTGAGTCGTTGTAGAAATAACTGAATCCAGGGTCGATAATTTGTCAGATACAAAACGAGCAACCTCATTCATCGATTTCCCTTCTATGACAACCGATAGGTCATAGGCACCCGACATTAAATAGACGGATGAAACCTCTTCGTAACGATAAATTCGTTTAGCTGTTTCATCAAAGCCCACACCTCTTTTAGGAGTTACTTTTACATCAATCATAGCCGTAACACCTTCATGGTTTTTGACCTTAGACCAATCGATCAGAGCAGCATATCCGACAATAATATTAGAGTCTTTCAGTTTTTTTACCGCTAGCTCCACTTCCTCTTTAGACATGGCTGTCATTTTCACTATATCATCCAGAGAGATTCTGGCGTTTTCTTCAAGAATATTTAAGATTTCAATTTCTTTATTAGTAAGGTTCATAACCTCACCTCCATATGATGTTAGTTTAAATATCTGAAAATTTAAATTAAACTTTTAACATTATAACACTTATTTTCTACCAATGAATATATAATCCATGATTTTCCCCTATGGAATACGTATTTTGAGGAAACAACCCAATTATTAAATGCTTAAGTCAGCTAGCAGAATATAAATATATGATAAAATAAGGGAATCATAAAAAAGGTGGGGTGGAAACATGAGCGGTACATCAAATACAGAGACTGTTTTGAGTCGCAAAGAAACAGGTTCAGTAAAATGGGATTATGTTGATTCATTATTTTCAGGTAGTGACCTCTTGCCAATGTGGGTGGCAGATATGGACTGGGCTTCACCTATTCAAGTACAGGAGGCATTGCTTAACCGTATTCAGCATCCAATTTTCGGATATACATATGCGGCTGATTCAGTATTCCAGACTATTATAAATTGGATCGAAGAAAAGCATCACTGGATGATTAAAAAAGAAAATATTTCTTTCAGCCCGGGTGTTGTTCCATCTTTATCAGCAGCTGTTCGTGCATTTACAGCAGTAGGGGATCAAATCATGATTCAAACACCTGTGTATGGGCCATTCTATGATGTAGTCAATAGGAATGACCGAATTCTTGTCAAAAATAGAATGGAAATAAAAAATGACCGCTTTGAGATTGATTATGAAGACTTTGAAAATAAGCTTCGTGATGGAGTGAAGTTATTCCTTTTATGCAGCCCACATAATCCTGGCGGGACCGTTTGGTCAAAGGAAGATGTAAAGAAAATGATCAGCCTGTGCCAACAGTATCAAGTACCTGTAATTTCTGATGAAATCCACGCTGATTTGGTTCTCTACAGCCACGCACACACACCAGCTGGTACCATTAGTAAAGATGTAATTACGCTTATGGCACCAAGTAAAACCTTTAATATCGCTGGGCTGCAAGGTTCATTGGTTATTAGTGAAAACAAAGAATACCTTCAGAAAATGGAACAGGAGTTTCTCAAACAAGGCGTTCATGGTATTAATGTACTTGCGTATACGGCGATGGAAGCAGCTTATAAACATGGTGCTGAGTGGCTGAAAGAAACTGTATTGAAAATCGAAGAGAATATGGAAATCCTGACTGATTACATTTCTAAACATTTACCAAAAATAAACATCATCATCCCTCAAGCCTCTTTCCTAGTATGGATTGATTTACGGGCCATGGGAATATCAGATGTTGAAATAACCGAGAGACTCATCCATAAAGGAAAACTGGCACTTGAACCTGGTACGAAGTATGGTCAGGATGGCCAAGGCTTCGTCCGAATGAATATTGGATGCTCGAAGGAAACCCTTCATGAGGGCTTGCGTCGATTGTATGACGCCTTCAGTGATCTCCAATCTTAATAGAACAAGCATCTGCCCTTTTGGCAGATGCTTTTTAAATAGATCATAGTGATTTCAGTTATTATGTTATTGGACTCGAAATCAGCATAAAAAAACTGCACACATTTACTGGTGCAGCCATCACTCGATATTTTGCTCTTTTAATTTTTCCTCTAATTCTTTTGCTCTCTGTACTTGCTTACGATTGTAAATAATAATAAAACGCATGGTTAACACCGCAAACAAAGTAAATATAGCCATCGTTAATCCCGCTGGAATGTATTCTCGTTTATCTTCTGGAAAATATAAGAATAGCCCTATGATAAACGCTAATGGTTGTGACATAGTAGAAACACCCTTCCTAATTTGAAGACATTTGAAGATTACCCATATTATAACACGATACAAATCGTAAAGAGTGATATTTGAATTGCTTCAATAAGGCGTTTTCCATCAAAAAAAGCTGCCCCATTGATCGTGGGCAGCTATATTTATTACTTCAGCTTATTTTAAAATGTTGATTTTTTCAATGACAACATCATATACTGGTTTGTCATTAGGACCTACTTTAGTCGTTGCAATGTCATCGACAACATCCATACCTTCAGTAACCTGTCCAAAAACAGTATGTCTATGGTCTAGCCATGGAGTTCCGCCTATTTCCATGTATTTTTCTACAGCTTCTTGTGGATATCCTGCTTGCTCCATTTGGCCTTTAAGGTTTGCTTCAACAGCACCCTTTTGAACAATAAAGAATTGGCTTCCATTTGTACCAGGGCCGGCATTTGCCATAGATAATGCTCCACGGAAATTAAATAAATCCATAGTGAATTCATCTTCAAATGATTGTCCCCAAATGCTTTCTCCGCCCATTCCTGTTCCAGTTGGGTCTCCGCCTTGAATCATGAAATCATTAATGACACGGTGAAAAATGATTCCTTCATAGTATCCATTTTCAGCATGAGTCAAAAAGTTTTCTACTGCTTTAGGAGCTTGATCCGGGAATAATTTAATTTGGATGGAACCTTTATTTGTTACCATCTCCACTAATCTTTCATTACCTTGTACTTCTGTAAATTGAGGTAATACTGTCATTTTTTCATCGCCTGCTTTCTCTATAATAGTTTGGTCCAGCTTAAGACTTGTTTGCTCAACAGTTTGAAGAGTCTTATCTTTGATAAAGAAATTCCAAATCACTGCACCAAGGAGGATTATTAATAATAGTATCATGGTTTTCCATTTCATTTAAACTACCTCCAATTTTTCACTTTACACGATTCTCAAAAAAAAAGCATCTTTCCGGAAGTCTTTTTCTGGGATTGTCTAACAGACACCAGTATGATGGATATAAACAGGACTGTATGGAGGTATAAAAATGATTGAACATCACATCGGCGACAATGTAACTGCCCATTACAAAACAGGAAAGTATGTAGGAGAAATCACAAATATCCGTCCAAACGGCTATATTGTGGTTAAGACATTAGCGGTATTGAAACATCCTATGCAAGGAGACCTACATAACCCAAAACAAACAGAGGTTGATTTTTTCCATGAACGAAAGGCTTTAGCTTTTAAAGAACAAACAAATATCCCTGCTAATATGGTAAAACCTTTTACAGGAGAAATTCCTGACTATACAAGTTCCCTTCGGTTATCTCTTGAAAGTTTAAAAAAGGATTTACAAAATGATGAATCTAAATGGGCAGAAATGTGCTTAGCCTGTTTATCCAATTTAGAACATGAGTATTTCCCATCATGATTTACGTAAAAAACCAAATCATCTGCAATTGATTTGGTTTTTTACGCTAACCCTTTGAATAGCTTCGAAAAATCTACAACATCTCCGATTGTTGTTGGCTTATAGTTATCCACATATCTCCTGTCCTGCTCAATTAATCTAAATAATTCGTAAGTCATCCTGGCATCATCCAAGGCTTGATGCCAAACACCAGCACCCTTGTCCCCATATTGCTGAACGGCTTTCCGTAAACCGGTCTGATTTCGGTCTCCGAAAAATTTTTTATACTCAATCGATAAATCAACTTGTTTTCCGGTTAAAGGAAACGCATCCCCGGAGTACTGACAATTTTGTCGCAATACCTTCATGTCCATGTTTCCCCATGTTGCAATGGTCGGATAATCCGGGAGATTTAAAGTTTCTAATAAGGCTAAAAAATCTTTGAATTCCACACCTGTCTTAAGATTGTCTTCAGTAATTTTTAAGAAGTTCTTGCATCTGTTTGTCAAAATTGGAAATGCCCTCGGCATCACATAGGAATTATATTGGTTCACGACCTTTCCCCGCTTTACCTCAATGATTCCATATTCAATAATTTCTGGAAAGAATCCTTTTGGATCGTCTCTTCTCTCTGGCATTGTAAATTCAAAATCTATAAATAAATAGGGATTGTCCTTATTCAAGGTCTATCATCTCCTTACTCTCTTATTAGTAACCTATGGAATCACGCTCTACATCTATCTCAATCTCGAAATACAGGAAAAGCCAAACATCCCTTATTAGCTCCCTTCCCTATAAAACGGTAAAACATAAGCAGGAGTTATAAACCATTCTACTCAAGAGCTTGTCTCGTTGATTGGGGGAAAAACATATAAACCGTCAACATTTAACCGGGCCTACCAAGTTTTCGACAGCCTGGGGCCACTTTCTAGTCAATGCTTGTATTTAGATCTTATTGGTTAGTTAATTGAGATCGATTGCTTCATTTTTTTCAATAAAGAGACACTTCGTAGATATGTACAGATAACTATTGCCTGAATTACGGTCAAACATCATATGGAGGCTTACTGCTCGATCATGATCAAATCAGTTAATACCGTATGGCTTCGATTGCTTCAAAAACGGGTATTAGAAAACATCCCCTTTTATAGGTGTATCTTACATATAAGAAGATTAAATTCACCCTACCTAAAGCGGCTTTAAGCAGGGTTAGCCATGTGAAAGTATCTACAATAGACTTTAATCCAGTAAATAACATAAAAAAGCAGATAAAGATCAATAATAAGGATAATTTAATAGTAGTATCTGAAAAGAAGCTCGCATTCCTTTATACAATCTTGCTTTTTAAAAGGTTATCGTTATGGACAGTAAACGAAAGACTAAAATGCCATAATAGATAGGAAAGGAAAATAGTCTGTAATATATATAGTCCTCATTATGGTTATTTCTTTTCTTTTATTTTTAGATATACATTATTTTTTCATGGGGAAATTTAATTTTTTTTATTTTTTCCTTCATATAATATCGCGCTTAAGATTATGAATACCAGTCTTTACAAGTACAGTCTAATATAAATTTCCTGTATAATTTGCTATGCTAAATGTACATATACGTACATTTTGTTGTAAATTTTCAATATTTTATAAACAAATTAGGGAGGTCCTTATGTCGATGCTTCACTTGAGTATATTATTGCCTTTTTTAGCTGCGATCTGTGTGCCGTTCCTGGGCAAATATGCTCGTAAAATACATACCGGATGGTTCGTACTTATTATACCTATTGTATTATTTAGCTATTTGTTTACGTTCCTGCCTGAAATCGCAGATCATCAATCCATAACAGCAAGTTTTGCATGGATTCCTTCACTAAATATATCTTTTGATGTTTATGTGGATGGATTAGGCCTGCTTTTCGCTATGCTGATTACGGGTATTGGTACGCTAGTTATTCTGTACTCCATTTTTTATATGGATAAAACGAAAGAAAAACTAAGCAATTTTTATGTTTATTTACTATTATTTATGGGGGCAATGCTTGGGGTTGTTTTATCTGACAACTTAATCGTCCTTTATACGTTCTGGGAATTTACAAGCCTTTCCTCCTTCCTGCTAATTGGATATTGGCATGATAGGAAAGGATCTCGCTATGGAGCACAAAAATCCTTATTAATCACCTTTTTAGGTGGCTTATCCATGCTCGGAGGTTTCATTACCCTATCCGTCATGGGAAATACCTTCAGTATCAGAGAATTAATTTTAATGGCTCCAGATTTGGTTAACCACCCACTATTTTATTTTTCCATGATACTCGTATTGTTAGGCGCATTTACAAAATCTGCCCAATTCCCATTCCATATTTGGTTACCTGATGCAATGGAAGCACCAACACCTGTCAGTGCTTATCTCCATTCAGCAACAATGGTTAAAGCAGGGATCTATTTAGTAGCACGGATGAGTCCAATTTACGCACTATCAGGTGAGTGGATGTGGATTGTAGGTCTTGTTGGTATCATTACACTCATTTGGGGTTCCTTTAATGCGGTACGTCAGTATGATTTGAAAGGAATTCTTGCTTATTCAACAGTTAGCCAGCTCGGATTAATTATGTCCCTGCTTGGCATTGGCGCAGCATCCATACATTTTGGATCTGCTGATTCGAATGTATATATCGCTGCTGTTTCTGCAGCAGTTTTCCATTTAATTAACCATGCAACCTTTAAAGGTTCGTTGTTCATGGTCGTTGGTATTATTGATCATGAAACAGGAACAAGAGACATTCGTAAACTCGGCGGGTTAATGACTATAATGCCAATCACATTTACAATTGCAGTGATTGGGGCATTCTCAATGGCGGGCTTACCACCATTCAACGGTTTCTTAAGTAAAGAAATGTTCTTTGGTAGCTTGTTAGACATAGCTCAGGCTGATTTCCTTAACCTGCAAACATGGGGAATTCTCTTCCCTGTTATTGGCTGGCTCGCTAGTGTATTCACATTTGTTTACTGTATGATTCTCTTGTTTAGAACATTTGGCGGTAAACTTCAAGCTGAAAAATTAGATAAAAAGCCACATGAAGCACCGATTGGCTTATTGATTTCACCCATTATACTTGCAGTATTAGTTATTATATTTGGACTGTTTCCTAACATCCTATCTGCAACCATTATTGAACCAGCCACTTCGGCTATCCTGCCGAGCCTGTATGAGAACGGCAATCCAGAGCATCTGCACATTGCAATGTGGCATGGCGTAAATGGTGCATTGCTGATGACAATTGGAGTTGTACTTTTAGGAATCATCCTTTATAAGTTCTATCCAAAATGGAGCAAGATTTATACGTATTTCTCTGATAAATACACATTAAACAATGCGTATAACAAGGGATTAAGGTCACTGGATACAGGTTCCCGTATCATCACGCGCGGATATATGAATGGAAGTATCCACGATTATTTAGTTTATGTATTTGGATTTATGATCATCAGTTTACTTTATACAGTATGGAAAACCGATAGCTTTACTATCGAAACAACCAGCATGACTCCAATTGGGGTTTATGAGGTTATTTTGGTCTTTATCTTAATCCTGGCTTCATCCATGATCCTGTTTGCAAAATCGAGACTAACTTCGATTATTTTAATGGGAGCGGTTGGTTATACAGTATCTCTTTTATTCGTTCTATTCAGAGCACCTGACTTAGCATTAACACAATTTGTCATTGAAACAGTATCTACATCCCTGTTCTTGCTTTGTTTCTTTCACTTGCCGAAGTATAAACCAAAGGAAAAGCGCATGCGCTTTAAATTGACGAACCTAGTCATTTCTCTTGGTGTAGGATTTACGATGACACTTATCGCACTTGCTTCTCACAGTACGAAGCTATTTGAGTCTATCTCTGAATTTTATAAAGAGGTTACGTACAAAGAAGCTGGTGGAGAAAATATGGTTAACGTGATTCTCGTTGATTTCCGTGGTTTGGATACAATGTTTGAAATCACAGTCTTATCCATTGCGGCCATTGGAATTTATACCATGATTAAACTCCGTCTCACGAAAAGAGGAGGGGAAGAATGAAAACAAATGATTTGATTTTACAGACGGTTACTAAAATCGCAACATTTATTATTATTTTATTCTCTAT
Source organism: Pradoshia sp. TA40_28 (assembly GCF_059694525.1). Taxonomy (NCBI): domain Bacteria; kingdom Bacillati; phylum Bacillota; class Bacilli; order Caryophanales; family Bacillaceae; genus Pradoshia; species Pradoshia sp. TA40_28. The sequence continues at coordinate 106,314 of NZ_JCATZO010000010.1, read as the reverse complement.
ACACATTTTCTTCGCCGGACATTACACTCCCGGCGGAGGATTTATCGGTGGTCTAATGACTTCATCAGCCATCATTCTTTTATTGCTGGCTTTTGATTTAAAAACCGTTAAAAGTTTTCTGCCAATCAATTATTTATCACTGATAGCGGTAGGGCTGTTATTATCTGTAGGAACAGGAGCCGGCGCTTTACTCTTTGATGCTCCTTTCCTGACACATGCCTATCAATATTTTGATTTACCGCTCTTCGGTCATACATCACTCCATACAGCGGTTATCTTTGATACCGGTGTCTACCTGGTTGTAATCGGAGTTACGATGACCATTATTCAAACAATTGGGGAGAGTGAATGATGGAAATTTTAATGTGTGTTGCAATAGGAATATTGTTTACCATAGCTACCTATTTACTTTTATCTAAAAGCTTGCTTCGGATCATTATTGGAACAAGTATATTGAGCCATGCGGTGAATTTATTGGTTCTTACCATGGGAGGATTAAAACAAGGTACCGTGCCTATTTTAAGTGAGCAGGCAAAATCTTATGTGGATCCTCTGCCACAGGCATTAATCCTGACAGCGATTGTTATTAGCTTCGGTGTCACATCTTTCTTCCTGGTATTGGCCTATCGTTCCTATCAGGAACTTGGAACGGATAACATGGATCAACTGAGAGGAAATAAGTCATATGAATAACCTTGTTATATTACCAATTTTGCTACCATTATTGACTGGAATATTACTGTTATTCCTTGTAAATAAACTAAATGCTCAACGAATAGTCGCTTTATTCTCATCGATATTGCTCATAGTCGTTGCCATTTCACTTTTAATCGAAGTGAAAACAAATGGCATATTAACCTTGCAAGCCGGCAGCTGGGATGCACCATTCGGTATCAGCCTTGTGGCAGATATGCTGGCAGCCTTGCTTGTTTTAACCACATCACTCATTACATTAGTGACGATTATTTATTCTTTTAAAAATATTGATGCAGCGCGTGAAAAGTATTTTTATTACGCCCTTATTCAATTTTTAATTGTTGGAGTAAATGGAGCATTTTTGACAGGCGATATCTTTAACTTATTCGTATTTTTTGAAGTCATGCTGATGTCTTCCTATGTATTGCTGGTCACTGGTGGAACAAAAGTACAGCTGCGCGAATCCATCAAATACTTGCTAGTAAATGTGATTGCATCTGGCCTTTTTGTTGCCGCAGTTGCCTTTCTTTACTCTGTTGTTGGTACGCTGAATATGGCGGATATCTCAGAAAGAATTGCAGAGGTAGATCAACCGGGAATTATTACAGTTATAGCTGTTCTGTTCCTGATAGTTTTTGGTTTAAAAGCAGCCATCTTTCCTTTATATTTTTGGATGCCTGGTTCGTACTTTGCACCGCCAATTCCTATCCTGGCCCTATTCGGCTCCCTTTTGACCAAGGTAGGGGTTTATTCCATTCTTAGAACCTTTACCATACTGTTTTATCACCAAACCGATTATACGCATACATTGCTCGAATACCTTGGAATATTGACCATCATTTTCGGCTGTATTGGTGTATTGGCCTATATGGATGGTAAAAAAATCATTATATACAATATTGTCATTGCCATTGGTGTCATTATCTTTGGTATTTCAATTATGAATACGGCTTCCATATCCGGTTCAATCATGTATACACTTCATGACATGATGATTAAAGCAGCTCTGTTCCTTCTAATTGGAGTCATGATGGCCAAAACAGGGACGAGTAATATTAAGCGCATGGGTGGATTAATTCATGAATCTCCACTTTTAGCCTGGATGTTCTTCATCGCTGCTATATCATTAGCCGGAGTTCCGCCATTCAGTGGGTTTGCTGGAAAATTGCTAATCATACAAGGTGCTTTTGATGAAAGACACTATGTAGGAGGATTAGTAGTTCTATTCTCAAGTTTAATTGTTTTATATTCCGTAATGCGAATTTTCATATTTGCATTTTGGGGAGAGAAAAAGACTTACGACGAGGAAACATCCAAAAAAGACAATCGCTTTTTACTGTTGCCGATTGGTATTTTACTCGTAGTCTCAATCTTGTACGGATTAGGTTCAGAATTTGTCTATACGTATGTTTCTGATGCAGTTGATGTATTAATGAATCCATCAGATTACATTCAGGCCGTACTGAAGGAGTGATGAAGATATGTCTTATCAAATATTATTAAATGTAATTTTGGCCTTGACCTGGATGTTCCTGACAACATCAGATACAGCCGCTTCATTTATTATTGGTTATTTAATTGGGGCGATTATCCTTTTTTTATTCAGACGCTTTTTTTCAACTCGTTTTTATATGCATAAAGTAGTTGCTGTGCTTCATCTTTTAGGGATCTTTATTCGTGAATTACTGATTGCAAATTTTGATGTTTTTAAAACCATTATCAGACCAAAGCTTGAATTGAAACCAGGCATCTTCACTTATGAAACAGAGCTTAAATCGGATTGGCAGATTACTCTTCTTTCCTGTCTGATAACCTTGACTCCCGGTACATTAGTGTTGGATATTTCTTCTGATAATAAGACATTATTTATCCATGCTTTAAATTTATCGGAGATTACTGAAATGCAAAATAGCATAAAAAATTCCTTTGAACGGCTTATTCTGGAGGTGAGTGAGTAATGATTAATTTTTTCCTTCAACTATCCCTACTGTTTGTAGCTATTTCCATGCTCATTCTAATCTACAGAGTAATCAAGGGACCAAGTATCCCTGACCGTGTGGTGGCTATGGATGCTATAGGTATGAACTTAATTTGCATGATTGCCATTTTGTCTCTTTTACTCGACACATCTATGTTTTTAGAGGTAATCCTTCTAATCGGTATTCTTTCGTTCACTGGTACGGTTGCCTTTTCAAAATTCTTAGAGAAAGGGGAAATCATAGAAAATGAACGAAATTAGTTCCTATATTTTTGTAGGTATAGTTTTATTTGGTTCTATATTAACCGTTATATCTGCACTCGGAATACTCCGTTTACCTGATGTATATACACGAAGCCATGCTGCTTCAAAAACATCCACTTTAGGTGTAACCCTAGTGTTGCTTGGTACATTTTTATACTTTTGGATTACAAAAGATAATTTCAACTCCCGTTTAATATTGGCGATATTTTTTATTTTTATGACAGCCCCTGTTGCAGGACATTTAATCAGTCGTGCTGCCTATAATACAGGCATTAAATTATGGGAACATAGTGTTCGTGATGACTTAAAAGAGACAAGAAAAAAGCAAAAAAATAGTTAACGACAAAAAAATGAGGATGATCACAAGGTCTTAAATGACCTCGTGAACATCCTCATTTCTTTGTTTGGATCACAGCAAGCGTACATCTGCTAATACAGATCAGATCATTTTCTTCATCCGTTATTTTAATTTCCCATACCATGGTTTTTTTACCTCTGTGTATGATAGATGCAGTAGCTGTCACGAATCCATCTCTCTTACTTTTAAGGTGGTTCGCATTAATTTCTAATCCTACAACCGCTTCGTTTTCCTTATCAACCATTGAATATCCTCCAAGGCTGGCTACCGTCTCAGCCAGGGCTACTGATGCCCCGCCGTGAAGAAGTCCCATTGGCTGATGTGTACGATGGTCAACAGGCATCGTTGCCACAACTCTTCCTTCACTGACTTCCATAATTTCTATTCCTAATGTCCCCATTAATGTTTGGCTTAAATCCATTTAATTGCCATCCTTCCCATCGCTTATTAGTTATCAATTTGTCAAAGAGCGGAAACATAAAGATGTAAAGTCTTCTTAAACCAATGCCCTAGAAATTTGGTTTTAGGCGTGACTCCTTTTAAGTGACATTATAATTGAACTGGATTCCGTATGACTTTACAGAGGCACATCTAATGGGAGGATTGATCAAATGGATATTCGAGAAGGAATGGTTCCAACAGTATTAGGTACTGCTGTCGCTGCTGCAGGTTATGCCATGAAACAATCGCATAACAGCAATAAAATGTTTGCCAATACACTATTTGGGTTTGGACTTGCCCATATAGCACTTGGAGTAATCGATTTAGTCGAACATCGAAACCACTATTAACGATCCCTTTACCGAGAAATAAGCAACTTAACCGTTGCTTATTTTTTTGGTCTAATACAATCCTACCTTCTCTTATATATAGGTATACATGTAATTAAAAAGAGGAGGTGCCTATATGTACGGAAATCAACAATTTTACAGCTGGAATCAAAGTCTTGGACCTCATTATCAAATACCTATGTGGATCAATCCACCTGTACCTTCTGTGCCTAACACGAATTATTATTCTCCATATAGCCGGAAAGTTCCTGCTGTAGATACAAGCAAATTTAGAAATTCGGCCAATAAAACCGCTTCTTATCTTGCTGAAGCATTAAAAATCACCAATCGAATTTCCACATCTCAGGAACTGGCTTACAAAATAATGACTGCCTCAGAGCTTAATAACATTAGCCAAGTAAATCAATTATTACTTTCAACCGGTATCCTAATAGCTCCTTCCATTTATTATGATCCAGAGGGGATACGGCTCGTTTTCACTGACAAACAAACCTCTCCACCCTGCTGTGAAGTGGGAGTTGTTATCAGATGGAGCTAAAAACCAGCAGTTTGAAATCTGCTGGTTTCATTACATTTTTTATTAATAGAATCCGCCACCATATCCCCATGGGGAACCATATCCATACGGAGGATAACCATATCCATATCCCCATGGTCTGCTAAGCAATGCTCCACCTATTAATCCGCCGGCTAATCCTAAACCAAATCCCCCGATCGGACCTCCAAATCCAAAACCAAAACCTGGCCTACCCCATGGTCTTCCCCACGGTCCGCCCCACGGTCTACCCCATGGTCTACCCCATGGTCTCTGTCTATAATCCATCTGTAAAATACCTCCTGTGTGTTTTAATGCCTACACTATTATGTATGCATAAACCTAACAACAGGTAAGGGCGGATGTCCCTTAAAGGATGGCATTTCTTTGTAATTACCTTTAATGATTCTTTAGGAGTTGGATCATTCTTCTCCATCCAAGCCAAAACGTTCAACAAGCACGGCTAATGTCCTTGCCATCACACCGGTAGCACCCGATGGGCCAAGTTCATAGTCTGAGCGCCTCGTGGATGTGCCGGCAATATCTAAATGCACCCAAGGAGTATCTTCAGCAAATTCACCAACAAAGGCTCCACCCATAATGGCATGACCCTCTCCTCCTGGAGAATTATTTAAATCAGCTATTTTACTATTGCGGACACGTGCTTTATGCTTTTCAGTAATCGGCAATCTCCACATCGGTTCTCCGGCTTCATCTGAAGCTTTTAATACTTCTTCAAACCAGCTTTCATTATTCGTCATTGCTCCTGTCATATCAACACCTAAAGCAGTTATAACCCCACCCGTTAATGTAGCCACATCAACTAAATAATCTGCTCCATGCTGTTTCGCATAAGTGATTGCATCCGCTAATACCAAGCGTCCCTCTGCATCTGTATTCAGAACCTCAATTGTTTTGCCAGCCATAGAGACAATGACATCATCTGGCTTAAAGGCATTTCCAGAAATCATATTGTCTGTTGATGGAATTACTGCCACAACATTTTGTTCAGGTCTTAACTCCCCAATAATCTCCATAGCTCCAAGGACAGCGGCTGCTCCCCCCATATCTGTTTTCATTCCAACTATACCTGCTTTTGTTTTCAGGGAATACCCGCCTGTATCAAATGTAATCCCTTTGCCGACCAATCCAATCACATCGGTCCAGTCAGATTTCCCTTGATATTTTAGGACAATCATTTTAGGTGGTTCTTCAGACCCTTGATTGACGGCAAGCAAAGCTCCCATTCCAAGTTCCAGCATATCCTCCCTTTCAAGTATCTCATATTCAAACTGATACTTATCAGCTAGTCCTACGGCATAATTCGCCATGTCTGTTGACGTCAACATATTGCCAGGCAGGTTCACTAATGTCCGCGCTGAATTGGTTCCCTTCCCATAGGTATATCCAACAAAAAGAGAGGATTCAACAAGCTCTTGATCGGCATCCGTATAAACAGTAATCTCTTCTACCTTTTTGTCAGTTTCATTACTCTTTTGCTTATAGCCTTCAAATTCATACGTAGATAAAGCAAATGCTTCACCTAAGGCATGAGCTGCATCTTCAATCGTAATGTCATCGGTCAGGAATGATGTTAAGTCAATACCAATCTGTGTCCATCCACTACCTTCGACTTTCTGAAACATTTTACCAAAAGCTTCTTTAAGTTCTTCAAAGGTTAAATCTTTTTGTTTACCAAGTCCAATGAATACTAATCTTTCCGGTGGAATTAAACCAAGTGTATGTAAAATCGATACTCTTTTCTTTCGAGCAGAAATATCACCGATCTTAGCCAGTTCTTGAAGTTTACCGTTCATCCTTTTGTCTGCGTCCGATAAATTGGCCGCTAGTGTAACCGGATGATTAAATGCTCCTGTTACCAAAACAGGAATCTGTATTTGACTCGGATTCTCATTTATTACTTTAAACATAAAAACTCCTCCTAATCATGTTTCTTTACCTGTTGCCTTATACTGTCACCAGTACGACACTTCCCCTTTTATCTTACCATTGACATCATTATTTAGTACCAATCACGCATTTTCATTTTGCTAACTACAACAATCTATATCATTCAAAACATATATAAATAACCATAAAAAAACAGAGGTTTTTGGCACCTCTGTCATTTACGCTATAAACCAGCTTCAACTCCTAGCTCCTCGAGGTCATAAGGATAGCCACTACGGGGAGGAACGTCCCCTCCAAGCCTCTGTCTTATGCTTGTCGCATCTGAACAAGGCCCTTCAGCACTATATCCGGCTTCAGGGCCTAGACGCTCGAGTCATAAGCATAGCCTCAGCGGGGGAGGAACGTCCCCTCCGAGCCTCTGTCTTATGCTTGTCGCATCTGAACAAGGCCCTTCAGCACTATGTCCAATCCGGCTTCGATTCCTAGGAGCTCGAGCATAAGCAAATACACTACGGAGGCCTACAGGATGTAGGTCACAAAGGCGTTGCCACAGGATGTGGCGTTTGTAGACTTTGCTCCTCAATTAACCCTCCCTTCGTGTATTCGTCTTATGCTTGTCGCTCCTGACCAGTCGTCTCAGCACTATATGTAATCCGGCTTCAACGGCTAGAAGCTCAGGACATAAGCATGGTCTCTGCAGGAGGAAGAACACCTCCTTTCGATCCCCTGTCTTATGCTCTTCGCTTCTGGGCAAGCCGTTTCAGCACTATATTAATGATTCATATCCTATGCATATGGGGGACTGGTCATAGGGGTCGATGATGACTCTGGCTTCTATTTGGAACACCTCTTTTAATACTTCCCGATTGATAATATCACATGGTGAACCGGAGTTTATAATACATCCATCTTTCATGGCGATAACCACATCTGAATATCGTGCCGCATGGTTAATATCATGTAGGACCATGACAATCGTACATTTTTCTTGTCGATTGAGCTCCTGAATAGTTTGCAATACATCCAGCTGGTGGGCCATATCCAAATAAGTTGTGGGCTCATCCAGTAAGATAACGTCTGTTTTCTGAGCCAGTGCCATGGCCAGCCAAACCTTTTGTCTTTGCCCGCCCGATAAGTTTGCTATACTTCTATCTCGAAACGTTTCTGTTTTGGTAACCATCATCGCCCACTCAATGATTTCCTTATCTTCCTTTGTCAGTGTATTCGTACTTTTGCGATGCGGATAACGCCCATATGATACCAGTTCTTCCACTCCGAGCATTCCGGGCGAACTAGGGCTTTGTGGCAGCATGGAGAGTTTTCTCGCAATTTCTTTCGTCGAAATTGTGTTCATATCTTGTTCCTGTAAAAATACCTTTCCTTGCTTTTGTTTCAATACTCGCCCCATTGTTTTTAGCAAGGTAGATTTTCCGCAACCGTTTGGTCCAATAATAGTAGTTATTTTACCCTCAGTAATATCCATGCTTAAATTTTGAAACACGGTCTTTTTTTCATAACAGGCTTCAAGATTTTCTGCACGTAAAATACTCATTTCAAGAATCTCCTTTATGCTTTTGCGTTTTTTAATAAATATAAGAAGAAAGGTACGCCAATTATGGATACAATAATACCAACTGGCAGTTCAGCAGGGGCAATGACGGTTTTGGCAATATAATCAGCCAGGACCACCAACAACGCACCGATAGCTGCACTTATAGGAAGAACATATCTATTTTGTACACCAACAAGATAACGGGATATATGAGGCGCCATTAAGCCAATAAATCCAATGCTTCCTGATACAGATACACAAGCGCTTATTAAACCGATACTGCTTAGCAGTAAGATTGATTTTTCTTTATTAATGGCAATCCCCAAACTGATAGCACTACTATCCTCCAATTGGAGCAAGTCCAATATATAGGCCTTTTTAAAGATAATTGGTATACAGATGATCAGCCAGGGGATCATGGCCAGGATATAATACCAATTTGCATCGTATATACTGCCCGTGCTCCACACTACAGCCATCTCAAAATCAGTCGCCTTCATTTTCAGAGATAAATACAGGGAGACAGCACTAAATGCTGAACCAATAGCGATTCCTGTCAAAATGAGTCGCTCTACATCAAGGGAACCGTTTTTCCAGGAAAAAGCAAAGATGATTAGGGCGGCCAGGAGTCCTCCAACCAAGCCAAATAAGGGCATAGCCATAATAGAAAGCCATGTCATCCCTTGAAACAAGCTATGAAAGAAAAACATGAATAAAACCACAGCTGTACCGGCACCTGCATTAATCCCGAGTATACCCGGATCAGCCAGACCATTCTTGGTTACTCCCTGAATCACGGTACCCGCTATTCCAAGCCCTATTCCAACAAGACAGGCAATCAGTATACGAGGCAACCTGAAATCAAATAGAATTAGATCATATTCAGGATTTTCATTTAGTCGTAATAATGTCCGTATGACATCCATAACAGATAATTGGAATGTTCCAGCCATCAAGCTATAAACTATAACGGCTGTTATGACCAGTAAGATTATCGATAATGTTAGGTAATATCTTGTCTTTGATGTTTTATGCATGGCTGCTTCCCCCTTTTGTCCTAATTAGATAAAGGAAGAATGGTACACCAATCAATGCAGTCACAACGCCAATAGGTGTTTCAAAGGGATAATTAATAAATCTACTTAAAATATCACATAAACCGAGAAATACACCCCCCAATATACCTGCACAGGGAATCAACCATTTATAATCCATGCCAACTAGCATACGGCTTATATGAGGAATAATTAGACCTACGAAACCAACTTTTCCAACCAAAGCAATTGCCGTCCCAGTTAAACAGATTACAGACAAAATACAAATCACTTTGACTAGCCCGGTGCGCTGGCCTAAGCCAATCGAAACTTCCTCACCAAGAGATAGGATGGTCACCGATTTTGAAACAAACAAGGCAAGAAAAATCCCAACCAGCCCAAATGGCACGGCCAGTGATAATAATTCAGGGTCTATTTGATGCAATCTCGCATTATACCAAAAACTTATATTTTGTGAGACTTGGTAATACGAAGCCAATGCTTGAGACAGACTGCTTAGAAAAGTCCCAATCACAGTACCAATAATCGCTAAACGAACAGGCGATAGACCATTAGGAAGCATGGACCCGAGTCCATAAACAATTCCGGCACCGAGCGCTGATCCTACCATTGATAATAAAATCATCTCAATAGATGTCATATTGGGCAGGAAAATCATTGATAAAGTTATGATAAAAGCCGAACCATCCGCTACTCCCATAATTGAAGGGGATGCAAGATAATTTCTTGTCATCCCCTGCATTAATGCACCCGATATAGCAAGAAAGGCACCAACTAGAAGTGCGCCTATCGCTCTCGGTAATCGGGAAGTCATAATAATGGCATGATCCACATTACCGGCATCATAATGAAACAAAGTATTCCAAACCGTTGTATAATCTATATGCTTAGCTCCATAAAGAACGGATAACAGGGTGATCACGATTATCAGTATGGGGGCCGCACATATGATTAATATAGGGATTGTCTTCTTATCCATTCCTCTAAACAATCCTTACTCAGCTAAAGAGCCAGTTGCAGCTTTCAGAAACGCTGTCTTACTCCATGCCGTACCACCCTGAGCAAGAGGATCCACAGTATTGACGAATACGTTTCCGTTTTTAGCCGCATTCATACTTTTCCAAATTGGGTTGGCTTCTAACTCATCCAATGCTTTCGGTTTATCAGCATTTTCACTTTCTTCAAATTGAAGGAACACATAATCCGGATTTACTTCTGCAAGTTTTTCCATGGAGATGACTTCCTGTGCTTTTGCAGCTTTCACCACTTCTGGTACCTCAAGCCCCAAATCAGTATATAGTATCGGGTTAAGGTACATATTTTCTGGATACACATAAACACTGCCACCTCGAATACGCAAGACCATTACTTTTTTACCTTTCATGGTTTCGCCTAATTGTGCTTTAGCGGACTCAGCATCTTTTTTATAATTAGATATAATCTTTTCCGCTTCAGCCTCTTTACCAGTCAATTGAGCCATTAGCTTCAAATTATCTTCCCAATTTGTAGAGATATGAGAATATGGGAATGTTGGGGCCACCTTTGTTAATTGTTCAGTAACATTCTCCTTCGCTTTGGAAGTCCATAGAATCACATCTGGCTTTAAACCTAGTAATGTTTCATAATTTGGCTGTGTCTTCTCTCCTATCGACTGGGCACCAGCTAAATCATCTGCCAAATATTTCGGCAGTTCCCCGGCAATTGTAATCGCCCCGACTGGTTTAACTCCCAAAATAGCTGCATCCTCCATCGATTCAAGGCTAGCGGTAGCGATTTCTTTCACTTCAGATGGAACCTTGTATTCTTTATCTAGGTAAGTAATGGTTTGGGTTTTAACCTCTGATTGCTTGCTCTCATCTGCTTTTGCTGTATTTTCAGATTGATTGGTTTTTGACTCTGTACTGTTACACGCTGCCAGACTAAGGCAAGTCATTGCTGATAATCCCACTATTAATAAATTCTTTTTCACATTCATTTTCTATCATCCTCTCTTATCTTCACATTTTTATGTATTCGTTTTCATATCTGTAAAAAGCTGTTTTACCTACCCTCCAATTTCCAATTTATTCGCAAAAGTTGATAATGATAATCATTATCAGTTATTATATAGAATATATATTAATAACCTGAAATTTTCAATAAATTTATGTAAAATTTTGATTTTTTATGATTTATTTGTCATTTGGTTTCGTAAATCAAATAGGAATGAGGGACAATATGAACCAGACACTTCCAGAAAATCTTTTTGAAAGCAGCTTTCCTTGGGTGCAGCATGTATCTTTACCTAACACTTGGCAAGTTGATATGAGTGATCCAAAGCAGGAACGTTCCTATCGCATTTTCATTTACAGGCCTGAAACATCCCCCCCTGCTGAGGGATATCCGATAATCTATGTGTTGGATGCCAACGCTGTATTTAGCACATTTGTTGAAGCGGTGCGTGTACAGAGTGGGAAACCAGAAAAAACTGGCGTATTCCCTGCTATTATTGTCGGAATTGGCTATCAAACAGATCAACCCTTCTCACCATATCGTGTTTATGACTTTACCAGACCCATATCAAATAAAGATTTACCACCGCACCCAAAAGGATTGGAATGGGCCCCTCATGGCGGCGCTGAGCATTTCACCACATTTATCAGGGAAGATATAAAACCAGAAATAGAGCGCATGCTGTCGATCAATAAAAGCAAACAAACGCTATTTGGCCATTCGCTTGGAGGATTATTTGTATTACAAACTCTTTTTTCACAGTCGGAATTATTCAATACATATATTGCGGGCAGCCCTTCGATTCATTGGGATCCACAATTTTTCATGATACAGAAAGAGGCTTTCATCCAAACATTAAAGCAAACAAGTCGTCAACTACATGTTTTAATTGGTGTAGGGGAACTCGAAAAACAGCATTTTAGTGGGATGAACAAAAATGCTTTTGAAATGTACGAGGACCTCCATGAGTTGAATCCATATGGAATTCATATTCAGTTTAAGGAGTTCTCTGATGAAAGTCATGTCTCTGTATTATTGCCACTAATAAATCGTGCCATTAGACTTTGTAGCATATAAACGAATGTAACAGGGGCGAATTCTGAAAACGAAAAAAACCGCCCATAAGGAACGGTAGGATAAAATTCTTTAGTTTTTGTTAATGATTTGATTTCTAAATACTTGCAAGCTTTCTGTTTCATTTAATGCCTTTAGCTCTTGTTCAGTTAGCTTGCCTGTTCCCTTACTGATTACATATACTTTTAGCTGCTTTTTCCCCCATTGCTGATATACATCCTCCACGCTATTGTAAAATAGGTCAATTTTATTCCCTTTTATAGCCGAGCCTGTATCAGCTACTACTCCATATCCATAAGATGGAATAAAGAGAATGGTCCCGATTGGAAAAACGTTTGTATCTGCTGCTATTGTTGAATACAAATCTCGTTTTACCTTTACACCGGAAAATGTAATCCCATATCCAGGATGGTTAGGATATTTCCCGGTAGACTCGTACCCCGCTGTATATCCTGTGGCGACTACCTCTTCAACAGGATATTTATTCCAGTCATCATTATCTTCCAATGAGGAAGCTGGTTTTATCTGTTTAGCGGTTGAGGCGGTATTGCTTGATAAAGATACATGATCTATTGGCTTACTATGTTGATCCTTTGCTATTTTGGAATGGATCTGACGAAGAACAGGAAACTCACGAACATTGATTCCTGTAAAATATGAAAGGGTAACAAAGGTTGCCAGTAGAAATAAAAGAGCTAGTGAAATGGCTCTGATTAATTTAAAAGAATGGTCCATGTGATTTATCTCCTTTCACACAAACCATTCTTCCCAACCTCAGACAAACTATTCTATTTTCAGAAATGTGTACACTACATTAAATAAAAAACCTTTAACGATTACTCGAAAAAGGTTAAAACATTCTGTATCCCTTTGAACGGAGAATTCTAATCACAATACCAGATAGAATAGAACCTGCAAAACCTCCGAAAAGAATAATCGTATCCGCGATGGCAAGGTTGAGTAAATGCTCTTTTAATAATTGAAAACTCGAAGACGGATTTACAAAGTACTCCCTTACCTTTAGGCTATTAATAATATATAAAGATACCAAAGGATAGATTACTGCCATAATCCATGTCTTTCTAAACAGCATATTTAAAATAAATCCCAGCCCAAAAAATAAGATAAAGAACAAAACAAAAGAAACAATAACAACCGGAATCGACATGCCCATTCTCTATACTCCCCCCTAAGTCGTACAAAAGTAAGTTTATAGGATGGAAGAATTTTCGTCAATTGGGTTGTTTTTGAAATAACGTTATCCGCTATTTATTGTTATTCTTTGTTTTTCCGCTGCCGCCACAGCATGAACAAGTTTCTGATCCACCTAGTAATAATTGAAAATAACCTTTTCCATAGCAATATGGGCACTGATATGACTTTTGATTCATAACCTTACCACCCCTTTATTTATTGAATATTCTGATAATATAACAGAAATTAAGAGAAATGAAAAGTGCTCCATATAAGGCACAAACCAAGTGTAAGCGCATACAACTTAGTAATCCTATTATATACTCGCTTATACACAAGAAAATCATTTATTTTGATGGGTCCCTCTGTCACTTCTCAATCCTGTCTTGATATGAAGTACGTAAAGAATCAGAAGATAACGTTCAGATTATTCGATAATGGAGTACATACCAAATTCATACAAATACCGATATAAATGATCAGGAATGGGCCATTTCTTTAGTTAAAGATTATCTACGCGACAGAAATGAATTAATTGAAGATGAAAACCATTTTGTACTATATGATGGGGAGGTAAATAATTATATTATTGTAAGATATTCTACCTTGCTATCAGGTCATTCTTCTACAAATGGACGGTATGGAGTAAATATTGATAGTGGAAAGATTAAGTATATAAATGAGATTATTTTTTAATAATAATACCTTTTTTGCTATAGGACAAAATTAAAAGACTGTTCAACCTATCTTGAACAGTCTTTTAAATAAACAATTTATAAGCTGTATATTGAAATACATCACCTGGATTAATTCCTTCAAGTGGTTTTTTATGAAGAGACGCATGCTTATCGTTTATTTCCTTTAATAACAGCGAACTGTCCGGATCTCTCTTGATTGCCTGTTCGTCCATAAAGGCAACATCTGATAATTCAGCTTTTTGAATCATAATCTCTCCAGCAATGGGTTCCAGTAAAAACAATAGCATATTATCACTAATCTCATTACGAATGACACCTGTCCTAAGACCAAATAACCCTATAACCTTTGTATCAATCCCCGTCTCTTCTTTAATCTCTCTAACCACAGCCTCATCGGCTGTTTCCCCTGGCTTTACAAAACCTGCAGGCAAAGACCATTTCCCTTTTAAACCGCCATATGACTTCTTTACAACGAGCCACCTGCCGTCTTTTGTTATGACCAGTCCTGCTACTCCCAGCCATACATATTTACTTCTTTCCAACATTTCATTTCACCCCCCTTTCCTAAAGTAACATGATATTATACAAAAAGCTGCCCTGAATTAAACGGACAGCTTCCAAAATTATAATGTTCTTATTTTAGATTAATTTAAATTTCCCTTTTTTCATAAGAAGCGGTAAACCTCCCATGATGTATAAAGCACGATTATCAATAACTTTTTTCATGGCTGATGCCCTGCTACCTTTTAATTTTTTACCAAAAACGACGCCAATTGCATCATCATCACCAAGTGAGCATACTGTCCCTTTTTGTTCATAAACAAAATCTTTTAGCTTGTCACCTCTAATCAGAGCAATAATATTCTCGGCACATACTTCAGCTTGCTGCATGGAAATTTGGGCTGTTGGCGGATAAGGACGATTAATCTCCTCATTAATGATTAAGGCACAATCTCCAATGACAAAAACATCCTCTAGTCCAGGTGCTTGTAAAGTTGGCTTCACTTTCACACGGCCACGCATCGCTTCAATTCCGGATTTTTCAATGATGCTGCTGCCCCTGACTCCCGCTGCCCATATAACTGTACCAGCTTTAATTAATTCCGTTTCATTTTCACCTTTACCCACCAGAATTCCCTCTTCTGTACAGCCTTTGACCGGTGTACCAATCATGAATTCTACGCCTTTTTTCTCCAAACGGGCTACAGCGTATCGTACAAGTTCCGGGTCAAATCCTGGCAATGCGGATGGGGCCGCTTCGACACATATAATACGTGCTTTTTTAGGATCAACATCATATTCTTCACAAAGGATAGGCAAACGGTTGGCAAGCTCTCCAATAAATTCAATACCAGTAAAGCCGGCACCACCTACAATGATCGTTAATCTTTCTTCCTTTTTATCTGCTTGATATTGAGAAAATTGATAATCAATATGTTCACGAATATGACGTGCCTTATTCACACTGGATATGCTGAAGGCATATTCCTTTAATCCTTCAATACCAAATGTTTCAGATTCAGCACCTAAAGAAATGACTAAATAATCATAGGAAACATTACCATTCTCACACATTACCATTTTTTCATCATTCTTAATTTCTACAACGGTATCTTCAACGAATGTTACTTTGCTCCGATCAATGATACTGCTAATACCGTAACGGACTTTATCATGATGTAATGTACCTGCAGATGCTTCATGCAACCAAGTTGTTTCATAATGATAATGATGCTTATTAATTAATGTAATCTCTGCTTCATTCACATTTAATTTTTTTTGCAAGCGTTTAGCAGTTAATAATCCGCCATAACCTGCTCCAAGAATGACGATATGAGGCTTTTTCACTTGTATCGTAACCACCTTTTTTATAAAATATAAAAATTCAAAATATATTGTGATGGCATTCACGTATGTATAGGTAAAAATGTCACAAAATATTAACAATTAGCTATAGATTACTATATTCTCTTTTGGTTAATTTTTCAAGTACTGGATTTTAAAAGTATATTAAAAGGTATATGCTCTGCTTTGACTTTTTAGAATATTTAATCTTATTATCATAATATATCCACTCTTAGCCTTTAGAGGAACGTTATACCAAGATATATGGTACTATTTATGTTATTAAGGATTTTTTACAATTTAGGGGGTTATCATGTGAATGAAGATCAAAAAGTATATGATGTAACGGTCATCGGTGGAGGACCTGTAGGATTGTTCACTGCTTTTTATGGTGGTATGAGGCAAGCCACTGTGAAAATCATCGAAAGTCTGCCCCAACTAGGCGGGCAATTATCCGCACTCTATCCTGAAAAATATATATATGATGTTGCGGGTTTTCCAAAGATACTCGCCCAAGATTTAGTTAATAATCTCAAGGAACAAACTGCTAAGTTTGAACCTACTATTTGTCTGGAACAAGCTGTTCTTAATGTTGAAAAACAGGCAGATGGCATTTTTAAATTAACAACAGATAAAGAAGTTCATTATTCCAAAACGATAATTATTACAGCTGGCAATGGTGCATTCCAACCCAGACGGCTTGAACTCGAAAACGCTTCTCAATACGAAGGAAATAATCTTCATTATTTTGTTGATGATTTAAATAAATTCGCTGGTAAAAAAGTCGTCGTGTGTGGCGGAGGAGATTCTGCAGTAGACTGGGCATTAATGCTTGAGCCAATTGCAGAGGAAGTAACAATCGTTCATCGCCGTGATAAATTCCGCGCCCATGAACATAGTGTAGAAAATCTTAAAAACTCTAGCGTAAACATTAAAACTCCGTATATCCCTTCTGAATTAGTTGGCAATGAAGATACCATTACACAAATTGTGTTAGATGATGCAAACGGTGAGCATAAAGAAACAATTGATGTTGATGACGTATTAGTTACATTTGGTTTTGTTTCTTCACTCGGTCCAATTAAAGAGTGGGGACTTACAATTGAAAAGAATTCAATCGTTGTAAATAGCAAAATGGAAACAAATATACCGGGTATTTATGCAGCCGGAGATATATGTACGTATGATGGGAAAGTGAAGCTGATTGCAAGCGGATTTGGTGAAGCGCCAACTGCCATTAACAATGCAAAAGCATATATGGATCCTAAAGCAAGAATCCAGCCTCTTCACAGTACAAGTATGTTTAAAGATTAATTACCGCTAAGCTACAAAAAAGAAAAGGAATCCAGATCAGCGAGAACTTTATGTTCCCCCTTCTGAATTCCTTTTTTATTGTATTTTTACCAGGCACTGTTTAGACATTTTTTATAAATCTTTAGTCTAACATTGTTCGGGAGTTCCCGTAGCTTTCGCTGTACGGAATGAAGAGCCGCACCCACATGTAGCAATCGCATTAGGATTATCAATCGTAAAGCCTCCGCCTAGCATAGATTGTTTATAATCTATCCGCGTTCCAGTCAGGATAGGTGCATCCTCTTTATTGACTAGAAAATGAATCTCATGCTGAACTGTTTCAAGGTCATTTTCTGATTTTTCCTGTTCAAAATTCATACCGTAGGATAAACCGCTGCAGCCTCCTCCATGAACGGATACACGCAAATATGGCTGATTCTCGCCGCTTTCTTTTATCATCGTATTTATTTGAATAGCTGCCGCTTCCGTAACAATAATAACTTCATTATTCATATCTTATATTCCCCCTTAAAAAATGGTAGAAGGAAATTCTATCCTCTACTCATTAGTATATACATTAATCCGAGTCCTCTCAACCTTGGATGTCGCCCATAATATACATATTGCATCCTTTTATAGTGTAACTATCATAAAAAAATCTTCAACAAAATCACCTTATTATTTTATCCAAAAGAATGAATTATATTTTTTACATAAACCGTTGCAGAATGAAAGAAAATAGAAGGACGAAATCGAAAGGAGTTTCCATGATGCTTTCTTCTGAACAACAATCCAATCTTCAATCAAAACTAAAAGATCAAAAAAAGGAACTTGAACATCATATATCCTTGAATAATCATTTTGGTATCGGAGAGGATGAAAATTTTTATAATTATGTAGGAGAGCTATCCACATATGATAACCATCCGGCTGATACTGCTACTGAATTATATGAACGCGGTAAAGACATAGCCTTAAACGAACATTTTGAGAATGAACTTGCTCAGGTTAACCGAGCTTTGGAAGCAATGGAAAAGGGGACATATGGAAAGTGTGAAACATGTGGATGTGACATCCCTTTTGAACGACTTGAGGCCATTCCATCTTCCACCTATTGCATCGAGCACAGTACTGAACAAACCGTTTCTCACGAACGTCCAGTAGAAGAACAAGTTCTTCATCCCTTGTATGAAAAGAAACATGAAACAGAAGTAAATGGCTTTGATGAAGAGGATTCATGGCAGGCTGTTGCAGAATGGGGAAGTTCAGATAGTCCATCTGATTATTATGATCCAAAAGAGCATTACGATCAAGTCTACTTGAATTCGGATGAACATATCGGGTATGTGGAGGATATTGAAAATTTTGCAGGGAACGATATAGAGGGCAAAAATGTACAAATTTATCCCACAACCGAACTTCAGCAATTAAAGGACCTATTGGACGAAGAAGGAATCATGACTTCCTTTGGAGATTTAAAACCTTATGAAGAAGATCCCTATACTGAAGATACAAATGATAATGATTAAACCTATCTACGATAAAAGGGAAGAAATAAGCGTAATACGCCTGCTTCTTCCCTTTTTTATATTAAAACATTGGATTCTCTTCCAGATATTCATAAATATGATCAACCAGTTCTTCCGGAGTGTCCCCTGTCACAACTTCTCCATTTACAAGGGCATACATACTGGCTGAGCAGATTCCACAATAACTAAGACATCCATATTCGATCACATCTAAATTGGGATCTTTATCTAAAATCTCCATAGCAGGCTGTGATCCGCTAACAAGATTACTGACGCAGAATTCAATAATTGGTTTCATAAAATGGTCACCCCTCAGTACAACAAAATCCTACTCTAAAACATACTAATAGTCAATTAATTTAGACAAAGCAAACAGGCTATATTAACGCCCACTCTCCCCTTTATAACGTCATAGTTCCTTTGTAAAATGGATTGTTTGACCTCACAAAATAGAAAGACTTTTCACAACTTATACACAATTCAGTTGTTATTTTCCCCTATTTTCGATATACTTTGTATGGAATTTTACAATATTAACAACTTTTCTCAACAATAATATGCTAAATAAAATATTCACCTCACATTAGTAATCTAGCGACATTGAAATTAGAAAATTGTATATCCAACAAAGGAGTCGTCATTTCAATGAAAAACTTAGTCATCCTAGGTGGTGGGTATGGTGGTATGAGAATACTGAACAAGCTCACTGACCATCAATTCCCTACAGATATTCAGGTTACTCTAGTCGATAGAGTCCCGTATCATTGTTTAAAAACCGAATTTTATGCACTTGCAGCCGGTTCCATTTCTGACCACGCGATACGTGTTTCATTTCCTCAGCATGAAAGAATTCATTACAAGTATGGCGAAGTACACTCCATAGATTTACCGAATAAACAAGTCCTGATCAATGATCAGGAACCACTTGCATACGATGAACTGATTATCGGCCTGGGCTGTGAGGATAACTACCATAATGTTCCTGGCGCTGCAGAATATACGTATAGCATACAATCGATTGATAAATCACGCAGTACCTATCAAGCTCTCAATAATCTTGGGCCAGGTAAAGTAGTGGCCATTATCGGTGCAGGATTAAGTGGGATTGAATTAGCAAGTGAATTAATTGAAGGACGTCCGGATTTACATATTAAGCTTTTTGACCGCAATGAGCATATCCTATCAGCTTTCCCTTCTAAATTAAGTAATTATGTAGAAAGCTGGTTTATTGAACATCAGGTAGAACTGGTCCCGAACAGTAATATTACAAAGATCGAACAAAATTTGCTTTATAATGGTGACGTTTCCATTCCATGTGACGCCATTGTTTGGACAGCCGGAATTCAGCCAGTACAGCCAGTCAGAGAAATGCCGGTGGAAAAAGATAGCGGTAACAAAATAAAGCTGACTGCTCAGCACACCATTCCGGAATACCCGGATGTATTTGTTATTGGAGATTGCGCAAGTCTCGGTCACGCACCAAGTGCACAGTTGGCTGAGGGGCAGGGGGAACAGATCTACCAGGTTCTCCTCAAAAAATGGGCTGGCGAACCACTTCCTGAGTCTTTCCCTCCGATTAAACTGAAAGGGATTCTCGGCTCTTTAGGTAAAAAGCATGGTTTCGGTTTAATGGCTGAGCGCCCTATTACCGGTAGAATGGCCCGGTTATTAAAATCCGGTGTTTTGTGGATGTACAAATATCACAATGGATAATCGTGTTCTCTCCTGCATACATCGCCAGCAGCATTGCATTAAATAAAGCTTGCAAATCCTCCCTGAGGATGCAAGCTTTCTCTCTTATTATTCATAATGAATCTTTATAGCCGTATTCCTTTAAAGCTTCCGCAATCGTTTTTAATCGTGGGCTTCCTTCACCTACTATTTGCCCGTCCAGAACGACTAAAGGATAAAAATATTCTCCTTCAACAACTTTCATAGCCATTTCTTTAACTGCCTGATCTTCTGGCGGATGATAGATATCGATATACGAGATGATTAATGGCTGATTCGGAAATTTCCTCGATAAAGCAGCCTGCAGCCACTCATATGTTTCTTTTGATGATGGCATCCCAACACAGCTTGCACATATTTGCGTCGCTCCATATACATATAAATTGGCAACCGTCACCTGTTCTCCTCCTAATTTATCCCTTTTCATTCCATATTACATAATTTAAATAGAGGAAACAAATTTTAACTATAAGGTAAGGAAAGGAGATAGCTTTTTTAAGGTAAAATCATTATAATATGAGTAGGAAAGGAGTCGATAGCCATGGCAGAACAAGAGTTATTTGGGCAAGTTCAGGATGTACTTGATAAATTACGTCCATTTCTTCTTCGCGACGGCGGCGACTGTGAGCTAGTTGATGTGGATGATGGAATTGTAAAATTACGTCTTTTAGGGGCTTGCGGAAGCTGTCCCAGCTCCACGATCACATTGAAAGCTGGCATCGAACGTGCACTTCTTGAAGAAGTTCCAGGCGTTGTTGAAGTTGAACAAGTATTTTAATCACCAAAACATAAACAGCGATTCCCCTCTGGTGGAATCGCTGTTTTTATTTCTTCATCTGTAAAATTGACCCTTTATCTACTAATGGAACATGTAGAACCGTCATATCAGGCAACTCCCTTTGCAGACGCTCACATATAAAAGGAACAGACTCATGAGGAGCTAATGTAAAAATAGTCGGTCCTGCTCCACTTATCGAGCTTCCATATGCCCCCGCCTCTTTAGCGAGCTGTTTAATTCTTGAATAGTGAGGAATTAACTCCCTGCGATACTTTTCATGGAAGCCATCCATCTCCATCATCTCTCCAACCAGTTTCCAATTATTCATGGCAGCAGCTGCTACCAGAAGATTCGCTGCTGCACTTGAGGAAATCGCTTGAGGATGTGGAAGTTGGGCTGGCAATACACCGCGAGCTTTTTCCGTATTTAACTCAAATGGAGGAATGGTTACAATTGCCTGAACATCCCCAGTCGGTAATGCTACCAGATTGGTTTCCTCTTCAGTATGCAGGCCGACGAACAATCCTCCGTATATGGAAGCCCCTACATTATCAGGATGCCCTTCCTCTAAACTCGCGAATCTCAGTTTATCTTGTTTACTTAATCCCAGTTTACAAAATGCATTAGCAAGCTCGATTCCCGCAACAATCGCAGAAGCGCTGCTGCCCAGTCCTCTAGCCAAGGGTATATCGCTTTCCACGACTAATTGGCAAGCCGGCATTTCTGATCCAAAATAGGCTGCTGCTTTCTTAGCCATACAGACAATATAATTTCGTTCATCCGTAGGAGTAGAATCTAACTCTTTCGACTTCAAGACTACCTTCCATTCATCTGAAAGTTTAGCCTCTATTTTTAGGTACAAACCCAATGCTATTCCAATGGAATCAAATCCCGGACCCAGATTTGCAGTGCTTGCCGGTATTTGAATGTGCAATATGTCAGGCAAATTCATGATGAAAACACACCGCCAAAGCATTTCACCAATTCATCTGCGTCATTTTCGATGACCCTAGGGGTAATGTGGCTATACTCTACAGCCGTAGCAGGGTCTTTAAGGCCATTACCAGTTAGTACTGCAACAACAGTTTGTCCCTTCTTGATCTCACCAGTTTGTAATTGTTTATAAATGCCTGCAACAGAAGCACAGGATGCTGGTTCAGCAAAGATCCCTTCTTTTCTGGCTACTAATTGATAGGCCTGTACAATTTCCTCGTCACTGATTTCATCCACTTTACCATTCGATTCCCTTACAGCCTCAACCGCATATTCCCAGCTTGCCGGATTTCCAATTCGTATAGCAGTTGCAATGGTTTCCGGCTGTTCAAACACCCGATCATGAACGATTGCTGCAGCACCTTCCGCTTCAAATCCTCTCATTTCAGGAAGGCCTGTTTGGTAATGACCGTTATATTCTTTAAACCCTTTCCAGTAAGCTGTAATATTACCTGCATTTCCAACTGGAATAGCCAGCACATCAGGTGCTTTCCCTAATTGTCTGCAGATCTCAAAAGCAGCTGTTTTCTGTCCTTCAATTCGATAAGGATTTACCGAGTTCACAAGAGTAATCGGATATTGGTCACTTATGGAGCGAACCATCGCCAATGCCTGATCAAAATTCCCCTTAATGGCATAAATTTCAGCTCCATACATAACTGCCTGAGCAAGCTTTCCCATTGCAATTTTGCCATCAGGAATAACAACGATGCAGCGTAAACCGGAGCGGGCAGCATAAGCCGCAGCTGCAGCAGATGTATTACCGGTTGATGCGCATATAATTGTGTCACTTCCTGCTTCAATTGCTTTTGCCACTGCCATGACCATGCCTCGATCCTTAAAGGAACCTGTTGGATTCGCTCCTTCATATTTGGCATATAGATTAATTCCCCATTCCTTTGAAAGAGTAGGACAATGAATTAAGGGTGTATTTCCTTCCAGCAAACTCAAATCAGGCGTCTGATCATTCACTGGTAAAAACTCATTAAATTCCTGCAATAATCCATTCCAGCTCATTCTATACTCCCCCTTCGACTCGGTATGTGCCTTTAATGGAGTATACTTTTTCATGTGATTCCAGCTCACGCAGAACATAATCAAATTTAGCCAGCGGAGCCTGATGTGAAACAAGTATAATCTCCGATAATTCGTTTACTTTAATCGGCAGCTGCATAATTTTCTCAAAACTTATCCCATGATTAGCAAAAATAGCCGTTAGCTGGGCAAATACCCCCACCTCATCCTTTACATGAATCCGCAGAAAGTATTTGCTAATCATTTCTTCATCCGTCTTTAATTGCTTTTCAAATTGAGGGATAACGGCACTTCGACCATTAACACCTAACCTCATGTTTTTCATGATGGCGACAAGATCTGATACGACTGCAGTTGCTGTTGGCAGACTCCCGGCTCCCGGTCCGTAAAACATGGTTTCCCCAACTGCTTCTCCATATACATACACTGCATTATATTCATCATTTACAGTAGCAAGAGGATGTTCCTCCGGTAAAAGTGTGGGTTGGACACTCACTTCTACTTTCTGATTGCTTCGATTGGCAACCCCCAGGAGTTTCATGGTATAGCCAAGTCTCTTACAAAGCGCTAAATCCTCATCAGAAACAGTGGTAATTCCCTGAACTCTTACATCTTCCAAACCGATATTCATGGAAAATCCCAAGGTTGCCAGAATAGCCATCTTCCGCGCTGCATCTAAACCGTCTACATCGGCAGTTGGATCAGCTTCAGCAAATCCAAGCTCCTGCGCTTCTTTTAATGCTTCCTGATAAGATACCTTTTCTTTAGTCATTTTTGTCATAATATAATTCGTCGTACCATTGACAATTCCCATGATTTTAGTAATATGATCAGATGCCAAGCCATCTACCAAGCTTCGTAAAATAGGAATTCCTCCCGCTACACTTGCTTCATAAAATAAATCACAGCCATTCTCAGAAGCTGAACGCAATAATTCCGGTCCATAGACTGCCATTAAATCTTTATTGGCTGTTACAATATGTTTTTTATTTTTTAATGCCTGCATCAGCAATAAGAAGGTGTCTTCTACACCACCAATTACTTCAATGATGACATCAATTTCAGGATCAGAAATAATATCCATAGGGGATGTTGTTAAAAGTTCAGATACTAAATCTATACCCCTGTCTTTATATAAATCTTTAACGAGGACTCTTTTAATCTCAACCGGGCAACCAACCTGATGCATCAGTTTGTCCTGATGATTTTGAATAATTTGTACCACACCTGTTCCGACTGTTCCCAGTCCCATTAATCCAATTGTGATTGGCTTCACCCTATCCCCTCCATTTTGTCCTTTATAAAACACATTTGTCTATGTATAAAGGACATTATAAATATAAACACCCTTGTTTACAACTTATTTTTTTGAAAATACAATAAATTTTTCTTTATCCTTTTATTATACACAATATTCAAACTACTTTATTAGATTTCTTTAACCAAGCATAGACCAATCGCCATTTATTTTCCCTTCTGCTCCAGATGGAGCTGTTTATTTCCTCCTATTTCTTGAATTAAAATCATTCATATTTAGTAAAAAACTAATCACCCCTTATCAAGAAAATTACTAAGATATAGAAAAAGAATTTTCGCCTCAAGTGATCATAGGAAAAACAGAATATCCGGTTAATAAAAGAATTTGCCTGTATATATTTTCTTTTATCAGTTATTTGTACGTACTATGAATGGAAGTCGGTGTGCTTTTTATGAATGACAAACCCATTACTAAAACGGAAAAGGTTGCGCAACAATGGTTAAAAGATCGCGGCGTATCAATTAAAGATATAGGTGAACTAGTTATGTATCTTCAGCATAAGTATCATGATGACTTACAATTAGAGGATTGCATATACAATGTGGAACGAGTACTTTCCAAAAGAGAGGTTCAAAATGCTATTTTAACAGGCATTCAATTAGATATGTTAGCTGAAAAGGGGTTATTGGAGGAACCTATCCAGTCCATTATTCAAAGTGATGAAAGTTTGTATGGTGTGGATGAGATTCTTGCCTTAAGCATTGTTAATGTATATGGCTCCATTGGCTTCACCAACTATGGATATGTCGATAAACTTAAACCTGGTATCCTAAAGCGCTTAAATGATAAATCAACCGGAGAATGCCATGCTTTTCTTGACGATATTGTTGGAGCCATCGCAGCTGCAGCCTCAAGCCGACTCGCACATCGTGTTGAAAATGTGGAGTAGACAAAAAATAAGAAGGGACTCACTGAAGAGGGATAAATCCTTCTTTAGTGAGTCCCATTTTTAGATTAAATCGTCCATTGGTCCAAGGAATCAATTGTATAGGTAGGCTTCCTGTCGTATCCAGTTAAATGTTCTCGAGTCGTAACACCTGTATGAACAAGCAGTGTGTCGATGCCTGCGTTCATTCCAGCCATAATATCTGTATCATAGTTATCGCCAACCATTAGTGTCTCTTCCTTCGAAACGCCAAGCACCTTCATAGCCTGCTCCATAATAATAGATTCGGGCTTGCCGATAAAGATAGGCTCTGTTTGTGTGGATACGGTAACAACAGAAGTTAAGGAACCATTACCCGGTAATAAGCCTCGCTCAGTTGGAATTGCAATATCCGCGTTGGTTGAAATGAATGTGGCTCCATTACGGACAGCCAGACAGGCAACCGTGAGTTTTTCATATGTAATACCACGGTCAATACCAGTGATCACAAAATCAGCATCTTCTTCTTTAAAGGCAAATCCTTTTTCCTTACACGCTTCAATAATACCGTCTTCACCAATAATAAAAACGGATGCATCTTGTTTTTTTTCATAGATATAATTTGCCGTAGCCATGCTAGTTGTAAACACTTGCTCTCCTGTAGCAGGAATTTCAAATTGGCGCAGCTTTTCAGCTACCTGCTCAGGAGTACGTGATGAATTATTTGTGACGAATAAATAAGGAATATCTTGTCTCTTAAGTTCCTGAACAAAGTGGACTGCTTCTAAAATCCGTTCTGTTCCCTTATACATCGTTCCATCTAAATCAATTAAATAACCTTTATATTTTTTCATACGTATCGTACTCTCCTAAGACGTGTTAGATTTACTTCATTTACTTTACCACAGTAGAAATCAATCGAAAAGCAAAAGCCCGTTAGATCCCTCTCCTTTAAAGCTTCATTATTCGTTTTTCGTTTGGCAGATGTTTCGGGAAATCTTAGGTTACCCAAATTGTCCTTTTTAAATTGGACTCGCCTTTTCCTCGCGAGTAGAGCACTTGGCTGGATTTTAGTTATGATCGGCTGGATTTTGAACTAATTTGGCCGGTATTTAGCCAACTCCGGCGGGATTCGTGCTCAATCCGGCTGGATTATCCTGATTCCTACTTTATTCCTGCCAATTTGGATAAAAAAATAAACGACGAGCATGCCGCTCATCGTTTATGTGTATCTATTATTTATTATATGGTTTAAAAGCTGTAACGACGCCTAATTCAGTTTCGATATAGCTTCTTACGCAGACAGGGAATTGTTGAATAGTGTTCAAGTTTTCATAAATTGCTTTTTGCAGTTTCTCATGTTGGATTGTTGTGTAGGTTTGTGCGAGTTCTTTTCTGTATGGGAGCAATGCTTTTAATTCAGGCTCCATCTCTGTACTGATTACTTTTTCATCCATCAGGATATCAATAATGTCTTCATAGCTACCTGGATCTCTCATTATAAATCCATCTATCATCGCGTTTCCGACATCCAGAATGGCGTCAACAATTGTTTGAAAGATACGCTCTAATGCCAGCTTCTCAATCACCGAGTGAGTCCATTCTCCCTGATTTCTCAGAAGATTTGTCTGTGTTTCTAAATAGCGCAGTTTATCCTCAATTGCTTCTCGATCTATGAAGTACATCCTTTATTCCTCCTCATTCACCTAACCACATGACTTTCCTTTAAGCTTAAATGGTTGCTAACGAAAGTTCAAGAAATTGGGGTCTCCCATAAAAATAACCTTGTGCGAGGTCTACCTTATTTCGTACCATCACCCTGGCTTCATCTTCATTTTCAATGCCTTCCGCAACGACAAGGGAACCAGTTTCCTTAGCAATGAGTAGAAGACCTTTAAGCATGGATTCTTTCACACGGTTTGAATGGATATTTTGTATGACGGTTCGATCAATCTTTATGATATCCGGCAATACTTCACCGATAATATGTAAGCTAGCATAGCCAGCACCTGTATCATCAATAGCTATTCTGATCCCAAGTGAACGCAAATAGCCGACATTCGACCTTAATAAATGAATTCCTTCAATTGAATCTCTTTCTGTTATTTCAAATACAACCATGGATGAATCAATCTGATATTTATTTAGTAACATCTCTACATGGCTCGGAAAATTACGTTCTCCCATTGTAATTGGTGTAAAATTGATAAAGATATCGCCCTCTATATCAGTTTTTTGGATATGCTGAAATACCTTTTCCAATACAATCATTTCAAGAGTGAATAGCCTGCCTGTTTGTTTAGCAACCGCAAATAACGTTAACGGATTCTCAAGCTTGGTTCCGGCCGGTCCTCTCGACAGCATCTCCCAGGCTTTAACTTTGCCCGATTCCACATCTAAAATAGCCTGCGACATCAGGCGAATCGATTTATCCTGGATAATACCCGTAAGCTGATGAATCATATCATTATAATCTGGCTCCACTTCATTACGAGCCATTGAGTGCGCCAAAACAAATGCCCGATTAACCGCTGTTTCCACACTTTTATATGTACGGTCGCAGTACATATATCCATGTCCAATCGTCAGTTCAAGCGGAGAATGTCTGTATACATGAGATGCCAGGACTGACTGATGGATATTTACTATAATGTTATCCAATTGACCGGTCCCTGGTGTGCACAAAGGACTCTTCACATACAATACAATACTATCCTGATTAAAATCCTCTACACCCATAATATTTGTCGAACAAATATACGTTTTTATAGCTGCTTCGAATTCTTTTTTCAACTCATAAAAGAAGGAATAATAGGCTTTCTCACCATCCATTTCCTTCAATTCATCCATCTTGCTTATATGAAATACAACAACAGCAATTTCCTTTTGATTCCTAAATGCTTTTGCTATCCTGGATACAATTGGATTTCTAATTGTAAATTTGGGAGGATAGAACAGAAGTCTGGAATTAGGAAGAATAATGGATAGCCACTTACTCCATTTTTCTCTTCCATTATTCAAATGAACCATAATACACAATCCTCTCAAAGAAGCATAGTAGGGAGTAAACTTGGAATATTAAATTTTCCAGCGCAAATTTTCACTATATTCCCATTATATCCTTTTTTTAAAATTTTTGTTGAAAAATGTTAGAATAAGATAGGAGTAGAATGAAACAGAAATGGTTAGTTGGAATAGCTGTAATAGTACAAATAAAAAGGCGGAGGGATTACATGTCTGAGCGATTTTTTCTCTATGATGATACATATGATACGAAAACTAGGTTTGTCAGTTTTATGGGGGACAACAGCAGAATTGACCTGGCATTAACTAGAACCGATCGTTTTTATGGAAAGACACTCGTGTTGGATATGCAGGGAAATCGATTTGCCATTATGGGTCCTGATGATTTGGAGGAGCCCGGTTATTTGGAATATGCTTTTTCTATAACGAGTGATGAAGCAATGGAGTGGAAAAAGTTTTTAGATGAGGTTATCTAGCAACAGAATGAACGCATAAAGCCCTCAATTTAACTTGAGGGCTTTTCAATTACTTCTTAGTTTTCTTTAAAATAAAGTATGAACAGCCAAAATTACAGTACTCATAAAGATATTCTTTGATGGTGCTGATTTTATTATCGTATGATGCTTTTTGATTCTGATCATCAAAAAACCCTTTAAGGCGAAGCTGCCCATATCCCCAATCACCAAGTATATAGTCATAACGGTTTAATATTTCACTGAAGCGGCTTTTAAAGGTCTCTTCATTAAATCCGTCACCATATTCTTCTACAATCTCATATTGAGTGTTATTAATGGTAATCATTTGTTCACCTCTTACTCATTTCATCCATGATTTGTTTCCTTATTATATCATTCTCCACATATAACCATGAAGTTTTTTATTTGGCAATTGTAATTAACGCCAGTATGCCTTTTGTTTTCTTGATTACCCTTTACCCGCTTATCCCAGATGATTAATCTTACACGAATTACAATTAATTTCCAATTCCCCATTAAAATAATCATCCATATTTATCGGTATACTAACGAACAGTAAAGGAGTGTTCCATATGTTCTATCGTATATTGATTTTATTCATCCTGGCGGCTACTATTTCTACTTGTATACCCCTGCACGCTTCAGCAAGCCAAGATGAACAGCAACTATTAAAAAACCGAATGGAATTATACAAACGAGTTGAAGACTCGACCCAACTCCCCTGGTACTATATAGCTGCTTTTGATCAATATGAACGAAGTATCAGATTGGCTCGAAAAGACCTTCCGGACCCTAAATTACTGGGTATTCTTATCCCGGCTGATAAGTGGACTGGCCTCACAAATGTAAATAACGAAGACACTAATCCATTAACCATTTCTTTTTTCGGAGGCATGGGGGTGGATGGTGATCAAGATGGAAAAGCAGATCGTCTAAATGAATATGATCAATTAGCTGCAATCAACCAATACTTGCTTTCCTATGGAATAGATAAAGATAATTTCCGTATTGGCATTTGGGAATACTATAAAAGGGACCGGGCAGTAAGTATTATTATGAGCAATGCCGAATTATTTAAAAAACATCAAACCATTGCTTTGCAAAAAAAGGCTTTTCCCGTTCCTTTAGGCAGCCATTATACGTATAACAGTACATGGGGAGTGGCCCGTGGCTGGGGTGGCCGCCGAACTCATGAAGGGACAGATATCTTTGCGAGTTATGGAGTGCCCGTCAGGTCTACCTGTTATGGAATTGTTGAACTGAAAGGCTGGAATAAATTTGGCGGATGGAGAATTGGTATCCGGGATATCAATAACACCTATCATTATTTTGCCCATCTGAATGGTTTTGCTAAGGGGATCAAGGTCGGGCAATTAGTTGAACCTGGCACTCTGCTTGGCAGTGTTGGCAGTTCGGGCTATGGACCACCTGGTACATCCGGTAAATTCCCTCCCCATCTTCATTATGGCATGTATAAAGAAAATGGACGAACAGAATGGTCCTTTGACCCTTATCCCTATTTAAGAATGTGGGAAAGAGCGGAGAAAGCTGCAAAAGCAAAGTGAAAAATCAATCAGACTTACGCAAAAAAAGACAGATAGACGAAACAAAGGATTGGCCTTAATCCTGTTGGTTACAAGATTAAGGCCATTCACTTTTTGTTATACATACGAGTAAATAATCACGGATTATTTTCTACCCGCTTCTATTTTGTCGGTAATTGAATGGCCGGGCCTCCACCAGTTCCACTACCATTGAAATAGGTTGGGACATGACCGGATACTACTCTCATCCCCATTGGAATACTTGTTTTTATCTTCGTTGGCTTTGATGCAAATGGAATAATAACTTGTGCATGAACTTCAACTTCTAAATAGACTTTAATTAGTGCGTTGTTTATTCCATATGGTTCCAATGTAGTTTTCACGTCACTTTGAACATCACTGATGGTTTCCATCTCTACCGGAATTTTTGGTCCAAAATTTCCTAATAACGCATTATTGGTTGCTTTCCCAAGGGGGACCTCATGAATAATTCCTTTTGAATCATTGGAATCTGCCATTACTTGACCCTTTAAATAATCAAAGGATGATAAATTGCCTTTTTCTATTTGACTTAATTGTTTTTGAATAAGCAACGACGTTTCGGAACGAATCCTATTAATAATTTCAGTGTTAAACTGGATCCCGTCCACTGCTATATTATCACCCTGCTTCGGAACTTCTGTAATAATTTCGTTCATATCACTATTTTTAGAAATCGTTTCTTCAATCGCATGATTAATGACCAGGCTGGTAAGTTTTTTGGTTTCAGATTCGGCATAACGCATTAATGTTGGTTCAATTGCTGCATTCACAATCCAAAGGCTGAGCAAGCTCGTTCCGATAAAAAACAGAAACGTAATGAGGATAACATGTTTAACAGGCAAGGGACCTCGCATAATTGATCGTTTCCTTCTACCCCGTTTCATAAATAATCCCCTCCTTACAAGTATACCTATGCTTGTAAGAAGGGGATTATTAGCTTAATTTCTGCGTATGGTTGCTGTAAGTCACGTCGCATTTTTGAATGGTGACATCCAACTGATTATTTAGATCAACCTCATACCTGAATGGGAGAGGTTCGCCATTTTTTTCATATACTTCAATAACCGGGCGATCACTGTAACCAATATTTTGCCTAGACACAATACCCTTGCGTCCATCGTTTAATACCACTGTTATACCTACTGGATAAATGGCAACTGACCTCTTGAATGCATCTACTACTTCCTTATCAAATTGAGTTCCGACTCCTGCATACAAAAGCTCTAAAGCTTCACTAGGCAACATCGCTTCCCTATATACGCGGTTAGAAGTAACCGCATCAAAAACATCTGCCACAGCAATAATTTTAGCCAAGTACAAGATTTCATTATTTTTTAGTCCGCGGGGATATCCACTTCCATCAAGTCGTTCATGATGTTGATATGCGCAATGAGCCACGAGCAATGACAAGCTATGAACCTGCCTGAGTATATTGAAACCATCCTCTGAATGCCTTTTAATGATTTGGAATTCCTCCTCCAGAAGCTTTCCAGGTTTAAATAGGATTTCTTCTGGAACGGCCATTTTCCCCACATCATGCAGGATAGAACCAAGTCCTAAAGTTTTCAGTGCCTCCGGTTTTAATTTCATTTCCAAACCAATGGCCAGTGAGTATAAAGTGACATTTAAGGAATGATTAAAAACATAGTTGTCGAATGTATAGATATCAGAAATAATATGAAATAAATCTTGGTGTCCGTTTAATTCATCTGTAAGTTGATCAACAAGCTTTGACATGGTAAGTGTAGCTTGTTCGATAACCATACTTTTGGATTGATTAATTTCATCCTTCATATTCTCAAAAGTATCTTTAATTGTCACAATAGCTCCTCTTCGGAGTTTATCTGGAATACTATCTTCAGGAATGATATGACTGGTTTCTATATCATCAATATAAACATATAAAATATTATATTTCTGCAGCCGTTTAATGTGCCAATCTGTAATTTGGACGCCTTTATTCAAGAGGATACGGCCCTTCATATCAACAATCGGCTTCCCTAGAACGGCACCCGATGATAAATAAGCTGTCTGAATGATTCTCATTTTTTATACCTCTGTTAAGAAGAAAGATTTTAATGTCTATAAGTTGACATCTTCTTCCTCATTATAACAGATTAAACCAAATTTCTTTTTTAAATTTTGGAATATAAAATAAATAATCGCTGTTTTTGATTGCTTAAGATTCATTGACTGGATCGTAAGTATTCTCATTATAATGCTTTGAAAAGATCGGTTTAAAACTTTTAGAAAAACAGAAAGAGCATTCCCCACACGAGGAATGCTCTTACATTAATTGAATGGCATCTTTTCCAATCATCCCCGGTTTAATGCCTCTTTTTTTAGCTTCATCCGTTACTGATTCGAGCGGGGCATTTAATAATTCTTCAAAGGTACGTACCCCTACGGCTCTGCCGGCGATAATCCCCCGTCCATTAAGCCTTTCATTCAATAACCCAATATCCAGCGCTCCGCACATAATATACCCATCCTGTCCCGCTATCACTAGGAGGGATGTTTTTGGCAAATGTACACATACTCCCTTATAAAATTTACCAGCTATTTCAAAGGGCAACATTTCAATCATGAGCTCCACCCCTTATTCAAGGTACCATTTGTAAAGTATATGGACACTCATACTGAAAAATACCCTTAAGTTGCAACCATGGCTAATTTCCAGGCAAGAATATCTCTTAAAAACTCTGGCATAAGATACTTCTTGTTCTCAACCTCCCTGACCGCCGGAAATAAATGCCCAAATGTAAACATATCAGGAATGGCTACCCGGTACAGTTTGTTAGTCTCGATCCTTTGGCCATTATGCAGCCACTGGCTTTGATTCTCCGTTTCTAGCAATTGTAGTCCAGCATATACAAATAACCCCATCACTTTCCCCCTAAAACCAAGACCCTTTACTTGTAAGTGAGGCCAGTCGGGATTGCGAGTCATGTTTAAAATTTGAATCAATTTTTCTCCAGTTATCGTTAAAATGCATGGATTGATTGGATGTGGACAGATTCTATGAATATCAAATTTTGTCACAGCACCAGCTTTCAACCCCTCCAGTAATAAACCTGAGTTTACTAAAGCAATATCAGCATTACACCAATCCTTTAATCCTTGGCAAAGTAAATCAGGGAGGTCCGATTTATGAAACCAGTCTGTTTTTAATGGCTGTTTTAACGTAAGAATCGTTTCATCAAGTGATGCCGCTCCGATTCTATATAAATGATTTGCCAGTTCCTGTTCTTTTTCTGTCAATCCATTTACTCTCATGTCTTTAAGGCTAGCTCGAGTTGCAATAAATCCTTCATCTATTGTTAATTCAACATGCCCGACAAACATCCCATATTTACCTGCACAGCATAGGAGTGTATGATTAATCCTTTTTCCGCTATGCAGAATATGATGTGTATGTCCGCCAAGAATAACAGTGATTTCCGGATGTTTAGCAGCTATTATTTCATCGCTGGGCAGACCTAAATGAGAGAGTAAAATAATAATATCTGCCTTCTGCTTTAATTCCTTCACAATACGCTCAATTTCAATGAATGGATCTGTTACGGACCATCCAAGGAGCTGGTACAATTCAGTAAATGGTGCTGTTACTCCAAAGAAAGCAATACGTCTTCCTTTCGGTGTTACCCTGATATAATAGGGGACAGCCCAATTCGGTCTACTTCCATCTGGCTTATAAAGATTGGCTACGGTTACGGGGAATTTTGCTTCCTCGTATAAATGATCCAAATCCTTATGGGGTAAAGTAATCCCTTCATTATTGCCAATTGTTGCTCCGCTGATCCCAGCTTCGTTTAATAACTGAACGTTTCCTTTTCCCATTGTACCTTCCGTATAAGGATGAAACCGGTCAACATGATCACCAATATCAAGCTTGAACACGGTATCTCCCGCTTCTTCGTATCCGGCTTGCTGGTTGTTCATATATGTCACCATTTTATCCCAATGCTCAAAGTGACTATGTAAATCATTTATATGAAACAAATGAATCGTTTCCTTCATATTTCCACCTCTAAATAAACGCTTGTACCCCTTCCCAGATTAATTTTATGCCTACTACTACCAGCATGATTCTGAGTGCGATAACCAAGGTTGTACTTTTCATTTTTGTATTAACATATGCACCTAATTTTGCTCCGATATATCCGCCAGGAATAAGAGCCAATGCATAGAGCCACATGACATGGCCTTGCAAGATATGGCTAACGGATCCAATAATGGATGAGAAGAATATTAACAACATCGATGTACCTACTGCGACGTGAGGAGGAAAATGGAAAGCTAACAGCATAACTGGAACCATGAGCGAGCCTCCGCCTATCCCAAATAAAGAGGATATAAAACCAACAACAAAGGATACTAATATGGCACTGCTTTTTTTATATCCATATAGATGCTCTTGCCCTTCCTTATCGATGTATGTACGGGTAACCATGCCATTAAAATCACTCTTCTTAGGCTTTAGTTTGTTCCTGATCATTAACAGGAAGGACATGAAGATCATAAGAATCCCAAAGAGAATATTAAAGGCATCCACATTTAAATAGGAATTGGCCCATCCTCCGATTAAACTGCCCGGTGCAATCCCAATCAGAAATAAATAAGCACTTTTATAATCTACAGTTTTCTGTTTTAAATAGGCGAGGGTTGATGACAACCCCGTAAAAATCAAGGTGAACAGAGAAGTGCCCACCGCCATTTGAGGACTGAGGTTGCCAAGAATTCCACCAGATAAAAAAAGAAGAATCGGAACGATGATAATTCCTCCTCCCAATCCAACCAGGGAACCGAAAAAACCGGCTGCCAATCCAACAATCACTAATAAAATATAACTCATAAAAACCGCCTTTCACTTTTCAATATATAGACAAAGCTGCTTGATTATAGCCGCTTTTCGTTTATATAACCCATAACAACTCATCATTATAGTGACGAAATATCACTAGGTATAAGATTTAAATCCTCTCGATTTGTCTGCCATCTGCCAGAGGCTTATCATTTGAAGTAGTTCGGAACTTGAGTTACCACTGAATTTAATTTCTTATTCTCGTATTCAATAACCACCTATCTATGGTGGAAGGCTTCTACTGTTTCAAGTTAAAATAAGCCCATTTGTCTTGGGCCCAGACCTTGATAATCAATCCCCAACAACTTTTGAAATTCCTTTGCGTTACCAGCTGCATCGCCACCGGAATTATTGTTAAATAACACAATGATATTCTTTGTATCCTTTGCTAACTCTTCAATTCTCATTCTCCATTCCAGTAGCTCTTCTTCATTATATTTATATAGATAACGAACTTCACGCCAATTCGCATCATTCGGTTTATTCCAGCCATACACATTTCTTCCGTGCATTCGTACAAGTGTCAGTTCTGAATCCGTGGCAACGGGTACTGTCGGGATAGAACCTTCTCCCGCCTGCGGTTCATCTACTATGGAATGAATCCACCCTTCCTCTTTCATAAAAGATAGCGTTGCTTCGCGATACTTCTCACTAAACCATGAGCGATGCCGAAATTCCAACGCTACCTTACAATCTCCCATCATTTCTTTACAGTATCTTAAATATTGGACATTTTCTTTTTTACAATCAAACCATGGTGGAAATTGAAAGAGTACCATTGCTAATTTATTTGCATCTAAGTATGGTTTTAAGGATTCCTTGAAAGCAACAAACATCTCTTTCTTTGTCTCAAAAGGTATATCGCCCCGTTGATGCCCTGTCATTCCCTGATAGGCTTTCACTACGAAACGAAAAGAATCCGGTGTTTCTTTTACCCATTTCTCGGCGTTTCTAATCGGTTGAACCGCATAAAAGGATGCATCAACTTCCACTACGGGAAAATGGCTGCTATACTCAGCCAGTTTATCTTTAGCTTTTATAGTTGCAGGATATAGGGTATCATGGTCACCCCATCCGGTTACTCCAATATAAATCATAAAGGATCCCTCCTACGTCATATCATAGCATAAGAATATAGATACTTGGATAATGGAGCTCCTTCGTTGATAAACACTATTGTACAAAAAAAGACAGCACCAAGTGCTGTCTTTTTAAACGTTTAAATACCTGTATAGGCTTCTCTTAAAATTCCTTCAAGTTCACTGATTAGCGGTAATTTTGGGTTAGCTGTTGTACATTGATCTTCAAATGCACGTTCTGCCAAGATTTTTACTTGTTCTTCAAAACGTTCTTCTGTGATTCCTTGTCCTTTAATGCTCATATCGATTTCTAATGATTTACCAAGCTCGGTGACAGCTTGGATTAAGGATTGAACGCCTTCTTCTGTTGTGCCTGCAGGAAGTCCAAGCATTCTTGAAATTTGCGCATATCGCTCATCCGCACAATAGTATTCATATTTAGGGAAGAGCGCATGTTTTCTTGGGCGTATCGCATTATATCGGATAACATGCGGCATAAGAATCGCGTTGGAGCGGCCATGTGGAATATGGAATTCAGCTCCAATCTTATGGGCCAGGCTATGATTGATTCCAAGGAACGCATTGGAGAAAGCCATCCCTGCCATACAGGACGCATTATGCATTTTCTCGCGGGCCTCTTCATTGGCTCCATCATAGTATGCTGTTTTTAGGTTTTTAAAGACAATTTCAATTGCTTTTAAAGCTAATCCATCTGTATAATCATTTGCCATAACGGATACATACGCTTCAATTGCATGTGTTAACACGTCCATCCCCGTATCTGCAGTGATATTTTTTGGAACAGTCATCACAAACTGGGAATCCAGAATAGCTACATCCGGTGTTAGGGCGTAGTCAGCCAATGGATATTTCACATTGGTTTCTTTATCTGTAATAACGGCGAATGGCGTTACTTCAGAGCCAGTACCGGATGTTGTCGGGATGGCAACAAATTGGGCTTTTTCACCTAAGTCAGGATATTTAAACGTACGTTTCCTGATATCAATGAATTTTTGTTTAATGTTAAAGAATGTCGTTTCCGGTTGTTCATAAAATAACCACATGCCTTTAGCTGCATCGAGCGCTGAGCCTCCACCTAAAGCAACAATCACGTCGGGTTCAAAACTGTGCATTAATTTAGCTCCCTTGAAAACTGTTTCATCAGAAGGATCCGGTTCTACATCCGCAAACATTTCAATGGCTTCAATCCCTTTATTTTTCCATAGATATTCTTTGACAATATCCACATAACCGAGATTTACCATACCAGGATCCGTTACTATAAAAGCACGTTTGATTTTCCTCATTTTTGCTAAATATTGAGTTGAATATTTTTCAAAGTAAATTTTAGGCGGCAATTTGAACCATTGCATATTATTACGTCGTTGTGTCATCTTCTTCACGTTAATTAGGTGAGTAGCTGATACGTTCTCAGAAACTGAGTTATTTCCATAAGAGCCACAGCCCAGTGTTAAAGATGGGATGAAGGCATTATAGATATCACCAATTCCCCCTTGAGCAGATGGAGCATTGACAATGATACGGCAAGCCTTCATTTTCAAGCCATATTCCCGTTGGATCTGCTCATCTGTGCTATGAATAACGGCTGAATGTCCAAGTCCGCCAAGGTTCAGCATATCCATACAAGCACTGAATCCCTCTTCTGTAGATTTCACGCGGATACAAGCCAATACCGGGCTTAATTTTTCACGAGATAAAGGATATTCTGGACCAGCACCCTCAATTTCGGCAATTAAGATTTTTGTATGCTCCGGTACTTTAATTCCAGCCATTTCAGCTATATCAGTAGCAGATTTACCAACAATATTGGCGTTAACAGCGCAAGTACTTTCATTAATAACAAGACCTTCAAGCTTCTTCAATTCTTTGCCATTTACAAAATAGCAGTTATTTTTAATAAACTCTTGTTTAACCTCTTCATAAATTTCATCATCGACAATAATCGCTTGCTCAGATGCACAGATCATCCCATTATCAAACGATTTGGATAAAATGACATCATTGACTGCACGTTTTAACTTAGCTGATTTTTCGATATAGCATGGTACGTTACCAGGACCAACACCTAGTGCCGGTTTACCTGTGGAATAAGCTGATTTAACCATTCCTGCTCCACCTGTAGCCAGTACTAACGCAATATCTTTATGATTCATCAATTGCTTGGTTGCTTCAATTGATGGATATTCAATCCATTGGATGCATCCTTTAGGTGCGCCGGCAGCCACAGCCGCATCATGTAGGATTTGTGCTGCCATCTTCGAGCTTTGCTGTGCGGATGGGTGGAAAGCAAATATGATAGGATTACGTGTTTTAATCGATATTAGGGCTTTAAACATAGTAGTGGAAGTTGGATTCGTAACAGGCGTAACCCCGGCAACAATCCCAACAGGCTCTGCAATGTCCAGTACACCTGCTTGTTCATCTTCATATATAACACCAACGGTTTTATCATATTTAATACTATGCCAAATATATTCAGTTGCAAATATATTTTTCGTACATTTATCTTCATAAATCCCTCTTCCAGTCTCTTCTACTGCCATTTTAGCTAAAAGCATATGTTGGTCAAGACCGGCAATCGCCATTTGATGAACAATATCATCGACTTTTTCCTGATCAAAGGTTTCAAATGTTCGAAGGGCAGATTTTCCATTTTCAATTAACGCTTCAATCATCTCAGACACGGCAAGGACTTCTTCTATTTGTTCTTCTTTAATACCCATTTTTATTTCCTCCTTGTAGAAAACCATTTGCTGGTCACTAATAGTCCCACAGGGATAAATAGTGTCCCTATTAGCGAAAAAAATTTTGGCGTACTATCTAACAACTAAATACTATCAGATTATTCAAAAATAATCTGTAAATAAATTGTGAACACCTTAACCTATATCTCGAAATATTTGTGAAACATTTCACATACTTAGTATATTCTCATTGTAAGCAGATGTCTATCTTTTACAGCTGATTTTTAAAATTGAGTCCTTTATCCTAGGACTTTACTATTCGGTTTCCTCTCTTTCTTGAAGCAACAGAGTACGACTATTAATCAAGTGTTTATAGTGGACAATAAAAGAATCTCAAGTAAAGTAATTCTTATATAGACTAGAAAGGAGAACAAATCTAATGTACAAAAAAGCACTCATACTAGTAGGCTTGTTTTTTTCATTAGCTGCCTGCTCTTCCGACAATGAAGAATCTCAAAAGCCTCAAACGGAAGAAGAAAAAATATATGCTAATAATTGCGCTTCCTGTCATGGTAATGCGTTAGAAGGATCTGCCGGTCCAAAGTTAGAAGATATAGGAAGTAAAATGAGCAAAGAAGAAATCCTGGAAATCATCAATAATGGCGGGAATGGAATGCCATCGGAGTTAATTCAGGGGGAAGAGGCAGATAAGGTAGCTGCATGGCTTGCGAAGAAAAAATAAAGGATGCAAAAAAGGATCAATCGGTCCATTCTCTTTATAAATTTTAGAAACTAGGGTTAAAAAGAAAGCAAGAATTATAAGAAATGCCGTCACCATATGATGACGGCATTTCCTATTGTTCTGTATATTCTTTTTGTCTATCTTGTATAGAAAATTGTTGTGACGCTAAACAAATCTGATTATCATACATTTTTTGAGCCATGACTTTCTTTACTAATAAGGCTGCGTCTAAATAATGTTCATCATCCACAGTAGCCTTAACGGAGAATCGATAGCCAAAGGGGCTGCTATCTAAAGAAGATAATCCATGGACTTGATAGGGTTCAAGATATTCATTGTTTATATCCGTTTTGAGATAATAGAAATACTTTTCGTTAAGCTCAACACAGGCCTCAGCAAGTAACTCTTCTATTTTAGCAGGGTTCTCTTTGAAACTAACAATTACACTCTCAAAAATCCTTCTTTTTTCAACATTTCCATTCTCAACCTTGCGGATTTCACCATTGGGTACAGTCATTAGCTTTCCATTCACTAAGCGGATTTTCACCACTCTAAATCCCATTTCCTCGACCGTTCCACCGTCTATCTCCCCATTCACATGGACAAAATCCCCACGCTGAAATTGTTTTTCAAATATCATGAAAAACCCGGCTAAAAGATCAGTCATAATCTTTTGGGCCCCAAGCCCCACTACTATTCCTAATACTCCACCAGCCACAAGTATATTTTTAATATCTACAAATGGTTTAATCATAGCGAGAATAATAATAAAAAAGGCTAAATAAGTAGACGTGTTTCGTACGACAGATTCAATTGTTTGTTCCTTTTTCTCACTAAGAAAATGGGTATGTTTAAAAAATTTGTGCAGAATAAACCTAACCAAATAGATTAATGCATACGTGATTATAACTGTATAAAGAATAGATAAGCCATAACTTTTAAGTTGAGACCAGTCAATATTGATAGTATTTTGTATTCTATTAAAAAAATCCATTTCCATCCCCCATTTAGCATCAAGCTTACTAAATTCTACTAAAAAACTCTGTTGTTATCCAAGTATAGCAGAAGGATCCTTATAATTAATTCTAACTTCTTTGCTTTTCTTAAAAAAAAGAATCCGAATTTAAATTCGGATTCTTTCCTATATGTGAGATTTTGTTGTATCAGTATTAACCGATAGAACCTTCCATCTCAAATTTAATTAATCTGTTCATTTCAACAGCGTATTCCATTGGCAATTCTTTCGTGAATGGCTCAATGAATCCCATAACGATCATTTCTGTTGCTTCTTGTTCTGAAATACCGCGGCTCATTAGATAGAAGAGCTGCTCTTCAGATACTTTGGAAACTTTCGCTTCATGTTCAAGAGAAATATTATCATTGTGGATTTCATTGTATGGAATAGTATCGGAAGTCGATTCATTATCCATAATAAGCGTATCACACTCGATATTGGAACGTGCTCCATCAGCCTTTTTACCAAAGTGGACAATACCACGGTAAGATACTTTACCACCATGCTTGGAAATCGATTTAGAAACAATAGTGGATGAAGTATTTGGAGCTAAATGCATCATTTTTGCACCGGCATCCTGATGCTGACCTTTACCGGCAATCGCGATGGAAAGAGTCATTCCACGAGCGCCTTCTCCGCGTAAAATACAAGCCGGATATTTCATTGTCAATTTGGAACCGATATTACCATCAACCCATTCCATTGTACCATTTGCATCAACCACTGTACGTTTCGTAACAAGGTTATACACATTGTTCGCCCAGTTTTGGATCGTTGTATAACGGCAGTAAGCATTTTCCTTAACAATGATCTCAACAACTGCACTGTGAAGTGAATTAGTTGTGTAAACAGGAGCTGTACATCCTTCTACATAATGTACAGACGCATCTTTATCAACGATGATTAAAGTACGCTCAAATTGACCCATGTTTTCAGAGTTAATACGGAAGTATGCTTGCAATGGCGTATCCACTTTAATACCTGGTGGTACATAGATAAATGATCCGCCGGACCATACTGCAGAGTTTAATGCAGCAAATTTATTATCAGATGGTGGAATTACTTTTGCAAAGTGTTCACGGAAAATATCTTCATTTTCGCGTAAAGCGGAATCTGTATCCTTGAAGACGATTCCCATTTCTTCCAAATCTTCTTTCATGTTATGGTACACAACTTCAGATTCATACTGAGCGGAAACACCAGCAAGATATTTTTGCTCAGCTTCAGGGATACCAAGCTTATCAAACGTACGTTTAATTTCTTCAGGTACTTCATCCCATGATTTTTCGGATTTCTCGGATGGTTTTACATAATACGTAATTTCATCAAAGTTTAAACCTGAAAGATTGCCGCCCCATTGTGGCATTGGCATTTTATAGAAAAGTTCAAGAGACTTCAAGCGGAAGTCCAACATCCATTGTGGTTCGTTCTTCATGCGAGAGATTTCTTCAACTATCTCACTAGTTAATCCGCGTTTAGAACGAAAGATGGAAACGTCCTTATCATGAAAGCCGTATTTATAATCACCGATATCAGGCATTTTTTTAGCCATCGATCGCTTCCTCCATTCTTTCTGGCATGAGCTGATTCCTATATCCAGCTCATGCCTTGTCATTTTATTTTTCGTTAAGCCCTTTTTCCATCGCTTTCCAGGCAAGCGTCGCACATTTTATGCGTGCTGGAAACTTACATACACCCTGAAGGGCTTCTATATCACCAAGGTCCAAATCACCTTCGTCGTATTCCTTACCTTGCATCATATTGGAAAAAATGCCTGCAAGTTTTAATGCATTCTCAATGCTTTTTCCCTTGATGATTTGAGTCATCATGGAAGCAGATGACATAGAGATGGAACAACCTTCTCCATCGAATTTCGCATCCTGCACCATTCCGTCAACTACTTTTAAAGTAAGATGGATTCGATCTCCACATGTCGGATTATTCATATCAATTACAAGGCTGCCGTCTTCCAGGCTTCCTTTGTTCCGTGGATTTTTATAGTGATCCATGATCACTTGCCTGTAAAGGGTATCTAAATTATTAGAAGCCATTACTGAAATACTCCTTTGTTTTAACGAGTCCTTCTGCCAAACGGTCGATATCCTGTTCCGTGTTATATAGATAGAAACTAGCTCTCGCCGTTGACGAAGCGTTTAACCATTTCATAAGAGGCTGTGCACAATGGTGCCCTGCTCTGATTGCAATTCCATCAGCATCGAGAACGGTAGCCACATCATGCGGATGAACATCCTCAAGATTGAATGTAACTACCCCAGCTCTTGATTTTGGATCTTTAGGGCCATAGATTTTCAGCCCATCAATATCTGATAATTTATCAATTGCATAAGCAGCAAGCTTATGCTCATGCGCTTCAATATGATCAAGACCAATTTCACTTAGGAAATCGATTGCTGCTCCCAGTCCAATGGCACCCGCAATAATCGGTGTAC
This sequence comes from Pradoshia sp. TA40_28, assembly GCF_059694525.1. Lineage (NCBI taxonomy): Bacteria > Bacillati > Bacillota > Bacilli > Caryophanales > Bacillaceae > Pradoshia > Pradoshia sp. TA40_28. The sequence goes on along the minus strand of NZ_JCATZO010000010.1, from coordinate 62,888 downwards.
CACCTTCAAACTTCCAAGGAAGCTCTTTCCATGTAGAATCTTGCAATCCTACAAAATCAATCATCTCTCCACCAAATTCAATTGGTTCCATTTTCTCAAGATATTCCTTTTTCCCATACATGACACCAATGCCTGTTGGCCCACACATTTTATGAGCTGAAAAGGCGAAGAAATCACAATCAAGTTCCTGAACATCTACTTTGAGATGCGGTGTACTTTGCGCACCATCTACTACCATTACCGCGCCATGTTCATGTGCAATTTGGCCGATTTCTTTAACTGGATTAATCACACCGAGTACATTCGATACATGCATAACTGACACGATTTTAGTTTTTGAAGTGATTACTTCTCTAACTGTATCAATCGATATTGTACCGTCTTCCTCAAGCGGGATATATTTTAGAGTGGCACCAGTAGCTTTAGCTACCTGCTGCCACGGAATGATATTACTGTGATGCTCCATCATACTGATTACAATTTCATCTCCAGCTTGAAGGTTTGATCTTCCATAGCTAGCTGCAATAGTATTAATAGAAGTCGTGGTCCCTCTTGTAAAGACAACTTCTTCGATGGATTTGGCATTAATGAACTTTCTTACCTTTTCACGAGCTCCCTCATAAGCATCCGTAGCCAGTGTTCCAAGCGTGTGAACACCACGGTGTACGTTTGAGTTATACCGTTTATAATACTCATCAATAGTCTGAATAACGGATGCTGGTTTCTGTGATGTTGCTGCACTGTCCAGATATACCAATGAATGACCATTGACTTTCTCATTTAAAATTGGGAAAAGTTCCTTAATAGTAGTTGGAATCATTATTTAACTTTCCTTTCAATTACCTCTGTCAACTGCTTCTTAACAGCCTCTACAGGTAATTGATTAACTACAGGGGCAAGGAACCCATGGATAATTAAACGTTCTGCATCAGACTTACTGATCCCTCTGCTCATTAGATAATAAAGTTGAGTAGGATCTACACGGCCAACAGAAGCGGCGTGACCTGCTGTTACATCATCTTCATCAATTAACAGAATAGGATTTGCATCCCCACGTGCTTTTGGACTAAGCATTAATACTCTGGATTCTTGTACGGCGTCAGATTTAGTTGCACCATGTTCAATTTTACCGATGCCATTGAAAATAGAAGATGCTTCATCCTTCATAACACCATGTTTCAGGATATATCCATTTGAGTTTTTACCAAAATGAACCACTTTCGTTGTAAAGTTTTGAGTTTGTTTACCAGTACCAACAACTACGGTTTTAGTATCACCATAAGCACCATTACCATGTAGGTTTGTAATATTTTCAGAAATCGTGTTGCCATCGTTCATTAAGCCCAATGCCCATTCCACTCTTCCATCATTTCCTACATAGGCATTACGGTTTACATAGGTTCTCATGTTTTTGGATAATGTGTCAACTGCGCCATATTTAACAATTGCGTTGTTTCCGACTACTACCTCAGAAATAATATTTCCAATCGTTTCTTTCCCGTCAGCCAATGAAATATAGTTTTCAACGTATGTGACGGAGCTGCTGTCTTCTGCAACAACAAGCACGTGATTATATAGTTCTGTATCTGCATTATCAATCATGAATATAGCTTGGATTGGTTCTTCTACTACCACATTGCGTGGAATATAGAGAAAAGCTCCTCCATTAAAAAGTGCTGCATGCAAAGCTGTCAGTTTATTTGTTTTTACAGGTACGCTCGTAGTCATGAAGTATTTTTGCAAAAGTTCAGGATGGTCTTTAGCAGCCGTCCTTATGTCAGTGAAAATAACCCCTTTATCACGAAGCTCCTGTGATAATGTTAAATACGCAGCTGTATGATTTCGTTGTATATATAAACTTCTATTCTCATTAGGATTGATTAGTTTTTTCACGTCATCAGCAAGCTCATCAATAGAAGCAAATGTCTCACTTGTAACGGAGTTCACTTTCATATCCTCTAGATTCCATTTATCAATCTTCGTTTTATCAGGTTTCGGCATAGGGAGCTCAACAGAGGCTGAAAGGGCGTCTAAACGGAAGCTTTCAAGCCAGGCAGGCTCACTATGTCCTTTTGAAAAAGAAGATACAACGTCTTTTTCGAGTAATGTAGTTTCGATTGTCATAACGATCCTCCTATAGCTTATGCTTCAATTTCTACTGTTTCGTCTTCAATACCTAATTCTTTTTTAATCCAGTCATATCCTTCTGCTTCTAAACGTTGCGCGAGTTCTGCACCGCCGGATTTCACGATTTTACCTTGCATCATAACGTGAACATAATCAGGAGTAATATAGTTCAATAAGCGTTGATAGTGAGTGATCATTAAGCAGCCAAAATCTTCGCTTCTCATTTGATTGATTCCTTTGGAAACAACTTTTAAAGCGTCGATATCTAGACCGGAGTCGATTTCATCAAGGATCGCAATAGCAGGTTGCAACATTAATAATTGAAGGATTTCATTACGTTTCTTTTCTCCGCCGGAAAAGCCTTCGTTTAAATAACGTTGAGCCATGTCTTGATCCATTTCTAATAGATCCATTTTTTTATCCATTTCTTTAATGAATTTCATCAAAGAAATCTCGTCGCCTTCTTCGCGTTTACTGTTAATAGCAGAACGCATGAAGTCTGCATTTGTAACTCCAGTGATTTCACTTGGATATTGCATAGCTAAAAACAGACCAGCACGAGCGCGTTCATCAACTTCCATTTCAAGTACATCTTCACCATCCATCGTGATAGATCCACTTGTTACTTCATATTTCGGATGACCCATGATAGCTGAAGATAATGTAGATTTTCCTGTACCATTCGGTCCCATAATTGCGTGAATTTCTCCACCTTTAACTTCAAGGTTTACCCCTTTAAGAATCTCTTTACCTTCTATTGCAACATGTAAATCTTTAATTGTAAGAACTGAACCAGCCATTCTTATACCTCCAATATATAGTCATCTAATGTTTTAGATTATTTCTATTCTCAATTTATTCTCATTACAATCTTATAACAAATCAAATCTAGATTCAACTTTTTGAAACGAGAAAATTACATATAATGGACACAATATCCCACCATAATGTCTACCTTATTGACATTATAAAGTTAAATTTGACGAAAGAAAAGGACCAGCATTTTCTGAAACACACAACCACTAGAAATAACGATTTATCCGTTAATTTTAAAAGGGAAATCTAAAAATATAAAAACAGGCAGAGGAAAAAAACTCATTTTTCCTCTGCCTGTTTTTATTTAAGAACGTATTAGATAGTCCCTTTAAGACTATATTCACTTATCCATAAACTCTTCTATTCACATCATTTAAGATTTGATTGCTCTTCATATAACTGCGTTCACGCTTCTCTTCAACTTTCATACGCACATTCAAATTTTGGCTATATACTTGATATCCAACCCCATGTGCCTGTCTCATCGCCTTATCCATTTCATCTGTTACTCGAAGTTGTAACTGATTGTCAAAAATAATAAATCATTCCTTTCTATTTATTATAATAAGGGTATCACTATAGAGAAGAACCCTCAAAGTCTATATACCACACTGAGCACATCTTAAAAGCGATTTGGCGTATTTATTCAAGGAAATTCTTAACTATTCGGAAAAATGATACCCAAGAGACTTTATAATCATGGTAAAAAGCGGCTGAAGCACAGGCTTAAGAGACACTATTTATAATAGAAGAAAAAAGTACAGCCACTAATTTGGCTGTACTTTTTATTTCAAAAATTATTTAGTTGCAGGGACAACGGACCCTTTGTATTCTTCAGTAATAAAATCCTGGATTTCTGTTGAATGAAGGACTTCAACTAAAGTTTTAATTTCTTCTTTATCCTTGTCTTCGGATTTAACGGCAATGATATTAACATATGGATTATTTTCAGCACTTTCAAGAGCGATGGCATCCTCTGCTGGAACCAAACCTGCATCAATTGCATAGTTGGAATTAATCAGTACCGCATCACCTTCATCATTATTATAAACCTGCGTTAACATAGGTGCTTCAATATCTGTTTTAAATTTTAATTTCTTAGGATTCTCTGCAATATCATCTACAGTTGCAGTTGTTTTATCAATGTCATCTTCCAGCTTTATTAAGCCTTCTGTTTCAAGCATGGATAACATACGTCCATGGTCAGCTACCGAGCTGCTCATGATAATCGTTGCACCCTTAGGCAGATCGTCCAAGCTATCGTACTTCTTGGAATAGACACCAATCGGCTCAATATGGATACCGCCTGCATTAGCAAAATCATACCCATTATCTTTCACTTGGCTCTCGAAATAAGGGATATGCTGAAAATAGTTTGCATCAATTGAACCATCTTCTAATGCTTTATTCGGCATTACATAATCTGTAAATACTTCAACTTCGAGTTTAATACCTTTTTCTTCAAGAAGAGATTTCGCTTCTTCCAAAATTTCCGCATGCGGAACATTTGAAGCACCAATTTTAATCGTTTTTAGATCTTTGTCACCTGAATTGGCTTCATCTCCTGACCCTCCGCAAGCTGCCAATAGAAGAGTTAATCCTAAAACAAGTATGAATGATAACTTTTTCACTTTGGTTCCTCCCTATCGTTTGTCTAATTTTCTTGTTATAAAATCTCCAATAAATTGGAGAATAAACACAATAACCAATACTAAAACAGTAGCAACAAACGTGACATCTGTCTGGCCTCGGCTAAATCCTTCAAGATAGGCAAGGTTCCCCAGTCCACCAGCACCTATCATACCAGCCATCGCTGTATACCCAACCAACGCAATCGCGGTAACTGTTATACCTGAAACTAATGCAGGTAATGATTCTGGTATGAGCACTTTTCTAATAATCGTAAATGAACTGGCACCCATAGATCTTGCAGCTTCAATTACACCTTTATCAATCTCGCGCAAACCAATTTCAACCATTCGTGCATAGAACGGGGCAGCTCCAATAATTAAAGCTGGCAAAGCAGCCTCGACACCAATAATGCTTCCCACCAACGCCTTTGTGAAAGGAATGAGCAGAATGATCAATATGATGAAAGGAATGGAACGGAAAATATTAACGAAAGCACCTACAATTCCGTAAACCACTTTGTTTTCCCACATATTTCCCTTGGAGGTCAGGAATAAAAGGAGACCCAATATAATTCCTAAGAAGAAAGTTGCTACTAATGAGATACCTGTCATATAGATGGTTTCCCATGTACTTTCATAGATACGTTCCCATACTACATTTGGAAATAATGTTTCTATCATTCGGAAATCACCTCCACACCGATTTCCTGATTGTGAAGAAATTCAATTGCTTTCGAAACTTCAGTTGGATCTCCATCTACATGAATAAATAATGTTCCATAGGATCCATTCTGAGTCTGTGAAATTTTTCCCTGCAATATATTTACATTAATTTTATAAGAGCGAATGACCTCTGATAAAACAGGTGTTTCAGCAGATTCACCGATAAAGGATAACTGAACGACTTTGCCTGTCGGATATTCAGCAAGCAAATGCTCGATGGTTTCCTTCGTTTCCTCTGGCTCGGTAACCTGCTGTACAAATCGTTTCGTAATCGGGGCAGTTGGTTTTTTAAATACATCAAGCACGTTTCCGCTCTCTACTACTTTCCCCATCTCCATCACAGCAACGCGATGGCAGATTTTACGTATGACATGCATTTCATGCGTAATTAATACGATTGTTAAGCCAAGTCGTTCATTTATATCGACCAGCAGCTCTAAAATGTCATCTGTAGTCTGCGGATCAAGTGCTGAAGTTGCTTCGTCGCAAAGCAAAACTTTTGGATTATTGGCTAATGCACGCGCAATTCCAACCCGTTGTTTTTGACCTCCGCTCAATTGGGATGGGTAGGCATTTTCACGTCCATTTAATCCAACCAGTTTGACTAGCTCTTTTACTCTTTCTTTACGTTTTTTGCTTGGTATACCGGCAATTTCTAAAGGAAACTCTATATTTTCACTGACTGTCCTGGACCAGAGAAGATTAAAGTGTTGGAATATCATACTTATTTCCATTCTGGCTTTTCTAAGTTCAGCACCTTTAATAGCAGCCATATCTTTACCTGCTACTACTACACTGCCTTCGGATGGTTTCTCCAAACCGTTCAGCATTCTAATCATGGTACTTTTTCCTGCTCCGCTGTACCCGATGATTCCAAAGATCTCTCCCTTTTCAATTGACAAAGAGACTTGATCTACTGCTTTGACAGCTGATGAACGTTTAAAGGTTCCCGAGAAGGTCTTCGATACATCACGTAATGTAATCATAAAAAAGTTCACCGCTCTTTCTTTCAACATCTAGTTTTAAGATAGTTTTCAATTAAACAAAAATGCCTTTCTGCGGAGGCAGAAAGGCATGATTAATTTATAAACATGTTCCTTTCTCTCATCTCCCAGGATTTTAGTTCATCCTGTGTGAATTGGCACCTTTTCAATCTGCTAGATTGCCGGTTGCCGGGCTTCAAAGGGCACAATCCCTCCGCCTCTCTTGATAAGAGTAAATGACACTATACAATTAAATCTAACTGTCTGCTATCCTATCATGTTGAAGAAAGAGCTGTCAACAGCAAAGTCTTTATAGCGTGAATACTAGATTAATTCGCCACGACTTTATTCGAAGAAATCCCTGTTGACTTTTCAATCGCCAGCTCCAATTCTTCAATTAAATCTTCTGCATGTTCTATACCGACGGAAAGCCTGATTAGATCCTCCTGCACCCCGGAGGCCTTTAATTCCTCCTCACTAAGTTGCTGGTGAGTAGTGCTTGCCGGATGAATAATTAAGCTTTTTGCATCACCGACATTGGCCACATGGGACCATAGCTCAATGGAATCAATCAGCTTTTTACCTGCCTCACGTCCTCCCTTTATTCCAAAAACAACGACTGCTCCTGCTCCTTTAGGTAAATATTTCTTCGCCTTTTCAAAATCATTATGGTCTGGATCGCCTGGATATGAGACCCAGGATACGGCAGGATGTTGTTTTAAATAATCGACTATTATTCTTGTATTAGCGATATGCTCTTTCATTCTTACATGCAGGGTTTCCAATCCAAGAATAAATTGAAAGGCGTTGTATGGACTTAGGGACGGACCCAAATCTCTCAATAGCTGTACCCTTGCCTTTGTAATAAAAGCTGCGGCTCCAATTGCCTCACTATAAATCAAGTCATGATAGCTTGGGTCTGGTTCTGTAAACCCAGGAAATTTAGGCGAATTCCAATCAAAATTCCCGGCATCTACAATCACTCCGCCTAATGTCGTTCCATTTCCAAGTAACCACTTCGTAGCAGAATGAATGACGATGTCTGCTCCAAATTCAATCGGCCGTGTTAAATAAGGAGTGGCAAAAGTATTATCAATGATCAAAGGAATTCCAACTTCATGGGCAATCTCCGCAACCCGTTCAATATCTAGCACTTGCAGGCTTGGATTTCCGATGGTCTCTGCAAAAATCGCTTTCGTCTTTGAAGTAATGGCTTCTCTGAAATTTTCTGGATTCACTGGATCTACAAATCTTACATCAATCCCATACTTAGGAAGAGTATTAGCGAATAAATTATAGGTTCCTCCATATAGAGTGGAAGCAGAGATAATTTCATCACCTGATCCTGCAATATTTAAAATGGAGAGTGTGATAGCCGCAGCACCACTTGAAACAGCTAAAGCTCCAATTCCCCCCTCGAGTTCAGCTATCCTTTCCTCAAATACACTTGATGTGGGATTATGGATTCTCGTATAAATATATCCGGGTTCAGCTAATCCAAATAAGTTCGCAGCATGATCTGTATCTTTAAATAAATACGCATTTGATTGGTATATTGGTACACTTCTCGCTCCTGTTAATGGATCTTGCTGTAGGCCTCCGTGTATACCCACTGTTTCAAACCGATACTTCTTTTGCTCGTTTGCCATTTTACATCTCTCCATTTCGTTTTAGTAGAGAAGTGAGTAAATGAAAAAACCTCTTCACAAGAAGAGGTAGGCATTTTCCATCTCTCCTTATCTCCCGGATATATATCCGCAGGAATTGGCACCGTGTATGATAATAAATACCGGTTGCCGGGCTTCAAAGGGCCAGTCCCTCCACCTCTCTTGATAAGAATCAAGCAACTATTAAGTTGTTAAAACTATAGCATATCGATATATACTAATCAACTGATTATTCTGAATTTTTAAAATAAATATATTATACGCTTATAATCTGCAAACTTCTCCTACAATATTTCATAAAAAGTAAGAAAAAGTGTATGTCGATTATATAGACATACACTAGCAAATCGTTCATCGACATATTTCCTAAGAAATAATCCCTATTAATCTATAATTAATTTTAATCGATCCACGAGATATGGAACGGAATGAAAGGCATATATTTTCTCTATTACTTGATTATCCTTAATTAAAATGAGGCACGGTACACTTTCAATTTGATATTTTTCTGCAAGTTCTTTTGAATAGTTAAGATTCACCTTTTCTAATGGTGCACTAGGGAGAACTTCTTTTGCGATATCAAGCATTCTTCCAGCTATTTGACAGGTACCGCAAAGGGGGGTAAACGTATAGATTGCTTTATTTATCGAAGCTTGATCGTTCATTTTGCTTAACATCCTTTATTTGTTTTAAAAATTCAGCCTTCACATCGATATTGGCTGCTAAGAGAACCGTTGCCAAATGATACCCCGGGGCATTTGCCACTTCCCGATAGGTCCGATCGATATATAAATGAAAAGCGTTCGGCATTTCTCGCCGCAGCTGTTTTCTTAGCTTTTCTCCGGATTCATCAGCATCAGCCAAAATATACACTTCCTTATTTTCAAGTGCATCGACTAATTCATCCAATTTCGAAAGACTAATCGTTCCATTCGTGCATATGATTTCAACGGGTTCATTTAGAACAGCTTGTACCCTTTTACGATCAGTTGAACCTTCCACTATAATTACTTTTTCGTTGAGAGACTCCCACATGTTTATCACCTTTTGCCAGGAGACTATGTTAAACACACATAGATTCTCGCCATTTTATTACAAGTATCTTACCCTAACCAGCTAAAAAGTAACAATTGATAGTTAGGATCACTAAAAAAGAAAGAAGCAAAGCTTCTTTCTCCTTTAATCTTCTTTAGTTGCTGTTTCGTATTGGTCAGCATCCATTAATTCTTCGTATTCACTTGTTTCGGATGGTTCAATTAAAATCATCCATGCTTTTTCATACGGAGATTCATTTACGTATTCTGGATTATCCATTAATTCTTCATTTACTTCAACAACTTTACCACTGATTGGAGCATATAATTCAGATACTGTTTTTACAGATTCCACACTGCCAAATGGTTCATTGCGTGTTAATTCATCTCCAACTTCAGGAAGCTCTACAAATACGATATCTCCCAACTCTTTTTGAGCAAAATCAGTTATGCCGATTCGAATCTTTCCGTCTTCTTGTTTAACCCATTCATGCTCTGCTGTATATCTTAATTCTGCTGGAATGCTCATGATCTTATCCCCCCAAAATGTATATATGGTTCTTACCTCATCATGACATCAAACTACTCATTTGACAATAATTTCATGCCCATGAATTTTGGAAATTTTCTTCCTTGAACCCGACAGTTACTTTCTCTCCATCATAAGCGATTGGACGCTTAATCAACATCCCGTCAGATACAAGTAAGGTAAGCATTTCATCTTCTGACATTGTCTTCACTTTATCTTTTAATCCAAGCTCTCTGTATTTCATACCACTTGTGTTGAAAAATTTCTGAAGTGGCAATCCGCTTTTTTTATACATTGTTTCCAATTCTTCTTTGGACGGTGGATTTTGTGCTATATCGATTTCCTGATAGGATATTCCATTTTCATCAAACCATTTTTTAGCTTTTCTGCATGTCCCACATTTGGGATACCAAAAGAATGTTATCATTGTTTTTTCACCTCAATTGAAGCATACCATATTTTTTTAGCCCGCTTAAACTGATTTACATTGCTTAAATAAGTGTCCATTAGTCTGCTCTATATGAAAAAAGAAAAAAGCCCGGTTTTTTCACCAGGCTTCCTCTATAACCGTCTAGATTAAACAGTGTAACGTTCAACTTCAATTAATTTTTCTGATGCTTCACGTTTAGTTGCAATGACATTGATTGGTGTGAAACGTGTAAATTTACGTAGAGCAGAGGTCATCATACGTAATGTATCCCCTGTTTCTGTTGCCACCAATGTTTCTTTAGCATGCTTTTCAATTTCTCCAAATGCTTCCTGGCAGAAGATCTGAGTATAAAGTAATTTTTGTTTATTCTTTTCCAGTCCATCTTTTTTAATTGCCTTCTCTGTTCGAAGAACAACTGATTCCATTGCATAGATGAAAGAAGCGATATCTGCAATATTCACAAGAATTTCTTGTTCTTTTTCCAGCTCAGTACCGTATTTTTGTGCAGCTAATCCCGCAATCATAATACCGATATTTTTGGCATTTTTAACGAGATGCTTTTCTTGATCAAGCGGCTCAGTACCCGGCTCTTCAGGCATAAGCATCATTAATCCCTCAGACAGTTCCTGTGCTTTTTGCAAGAGTGGTAATTCACCTTTTAACGCTTTTTTCAAGAATGTTCCAGGTACAAGCAGACGGTTAATTTCGTTTGTACCTTCAAATATACGGTTGATGCGAGAGTCGCGATACATTCTTTCAATTTCATATTCAGCCATAAATCCATATCCACCATGAAGTTGAACGGCTTCATCGACAACATAATCCAGTACTTCAGAAGCAAAGAATTTATTTAAGGAACATTCGATCGCGTATTCAGCAATAGCCTTTGCGACTTCTTTCCCATCTTTGACCTCTTCATCACTAAGTCGGCTCATTCTTTCTTCAAATAATCCAACAGTTCTGTAGACAGAGCTTTCTGCTGCATATATTTTGGAAGCCATTGTAGCCAACTTTTCTTTTGTTAAATTAAACGAAGAGATTGGTGTTTTAAATTGCTGGCGCTGATTAGCATACGTAGCAGCCAATTCAAATCCGCGCTTGGAAGCCCCAACTGCGCCAACCCCCAATTTATAACGGCCAATATTAAGAATATTAAAGGCAATCACATGCCCTCTTCCCGCTTCACCCAATAAGTTCTCAACAGGTACTTCAGCATCTTCAAGGATTAGTGTTCTGGTTGAAGAGCTTTTGATTCCCATTTTCTTTTCTTCTGCTCCAGTAGAGACACCAGGGTATTCTCTTTCAACGATAAATGCAGAGAATTTATCTCCATCAATTTTCGCATATACAACAAATACATCAGCAAAGCCTGCATTTGTAATCCATTGTTTTTCACCATTTAAAATGTAGTGAGTTCCAGCTTCATTTAATTTAGCTGTTGTTTTTGCTCCGAGTGCATCAGAACCTGAGCTTGGTTCTGTTAAAGCATAGGCAGCTAATTTTTCACCCGTAGCTAATAATGGCAGATACTTTTGTTTTTGTTCTTCATTACCAAATAAAACGATTGGCAGTGATCCGATTCCAACATGTGCTCCATGAGAAATGGAGAATCCTCCTGCACGTGATAATCTTTCTGAAATCAGGGCAGAGCTTACTTTATCCAAGCCTAAACCGCCGTATTCTTCCGGTACATCCGCACCCAATAATCCAAGTTCTCCAGCTTGCTTCAATAATTTCACTGAACGATCAAACTCATGATTTTCTAGATATTCCACTTGAGGCAACACTTCATTTACTAAATAATCTTCAGTCGTTTTTGCAATCATTTTGTGCTCATCTGTATAATCCTCAGGAGTAAACATATCTTCTGCTTCAATATCCTCAATTAAAAATGCTCCGCCTTTTAATACTTCTTCAGTTTGATTAGCCACTATATTTCCTCCTTATATGGAGATGACCAGGGAGTTTCTATGCCCAATCATCTCATCCCTTTTACATTTTTATGCCAATAATTCAAATACACCAGCGGCGCCCATGCCTCCGCCAATACACATAGTTACAATGCCAAATTGCTCATTACGACGTTTCATTTCATTTAAAAGTGTCAGGGTTAATTTTGCACCGGTACAACCAAGTGGGTGACCCAATGCAATCGCACCGCCATTCACATTTACTTTCTCCTCATCGATTCCCAAGTGGCGTATGACTTGAATGGATTGAGATGCAAATGCTTCATTCAATTCAAATAAACCAATATCCGATAAGCTTAATCCAGCCAGCTTAAGCGCTTTAGGAATCGCTTCTACCGGACCGATCCCCATAATTTCAGGAGGTACACCCGCAACAGCGAATGAGCGGAATTTCAAAAGTGGTTTGAAGCCTTCCGCTTCCGCCTTCTCCCGGTCCATCAGTAAAACAGCTGCTGCTCCATCACTTGTTTGTGAAGCATTGCCGGCTGTCACTGTTCCTGTAAGTGAAAATGCAGGTCTTAATTTCCCCAGTACTTCCTTTGTCGTCCCTTCACGAACCCCTTCATCGGTTGTAAATTGGACAGAGCGCTCTTTCAATTTATGATCTGATCCAACATGACGAAGAGTCACATCTACTGGAACAATTTCATCTTTAAACTTTCCATCACGGATGGCCTGTGCAGCCTTTTGATGACTGCGTACAGCAAAGGCATCCTGTTCTTCACGTGTTATACCGTATTTTTTTGCAACCTCTTCTGCTGTATGTCCCATTCCCATATAGTATTCAGGAGCTGCTTCAGCCAATTTGGAATTTGGACGAACAACATGCCCCATCATTGGAACCATACTCATCGATTCAACCCCGCCGGAAATGACCGTTTCTGAATGCCCGAGCATAATTCGCTCCGCACCGTAGGCAATAGATTGCAAACCTGATGAACAATAGCGGTTAATCGTAATAGCTGGCACATTGTATGGCAAACCTGCCAAGGCGCCGATATTACGTGTCACATTAAGCCCTTGCTCAGCTTCAGGCATCGCGCAACCAAAGATCATATCATCAATTGGCCCGTCGTAATTTTCTGCTCGTTTCAGAGTTTCCTTTACTACTAATGCACCTAAATCGTCTGGTCGAACATTTGCAAGAGTTCCTTTTTTGGCTCTGCCAACCGGGGTTCTGGCTCCGGCAACAATTACTGCTTCTCTCATGCCAATCCTCCTCTTAATCAATCAAATTTCTGTTCTATTAGTTACGTAATGGTTTTCCTTTAACAAGCATATGTTGCATGCGCTGTTGGGTTTTCCCTTCCTGGACAAGACTAATGAACGCTTCTCTTTCTAAATCAAGTAAGTACTGTTCATCTACCTCTGTTCCATATGGCACTTTTCCGCCAGCTAAAACATAAGCAATCTTTTGGGCGATTTTTAAATCATGCTCTGAGATATAACCGGAATAAAGCATGGACTGCGCTCCCAATAAAAGAGCCGCATAACCCGGTTCACCTGATACCGGAATTTTTTTGCGTACCGGCGGCTTATAGCCCGTATCATACAAGGCAATAACAGCCTGTTTTGCATCATATAGCTGATGATCAGGATTAAAGCTGATTCCATCATTGTTATTCAAGAAGTTATTTTCTCTGGCTTCGTCACCTGAAGTCGATACTTTGGCCGTAGCAATTGTTTCAAACACATTAATAGCAATCTTAGTAAGGTCGAAATCAACCCCGTTCGGTAAGCTATTCAAATATTTAATATAAAGCTCCTTATTTCCACCGCCGCCAGGTAATAAGCCGACACCGGTTTCTACCAAGCCTATAAACGTCTCAGATGAAGCCTGTATTTTTGCTGCAGGCAGGCAAATTTCAGCCCCGCCGCCTAGCGTCATATTAAACGGTGCGGCAACGACCGGCTTCCTACTATATTTAATATTCATCATTGCTTGCTGGAATTGACGTGTTATCATTTCCACATCAAAAATATTGTCATCTTGTACTTCCATCAGAATCATAGCCAAGTTGGCTCCAACGCAGAAGTTTTTACCTTGGTTCCCTATGACTAATCCTTTGTAATTCTTCTCTACTTCTTCAATTGCATAATTAATCATATTGATAATGTCAAAACCAATCGCATTATTAGGTGAATGGAATTCCAGCAAGGCTACGCCATCACCTATATCGATCAGACTGGCACCGCTATTCTTCTTAATGACCCCTTTTTGTTTCTTAATCAACTTCAAATTAATATTTTTTTCATTCACTTCAAGTTGTTGATATTCGCCGTTTGCATAATAAAGAGTTCCATTTTCTCCTTCTTTATAGAAGGTTGTAGCGCCACTATCTATCATTTGCGTAATCCAATCAGGAACACGTTGGCCCTCCTCCTGCATCTTGGCAACGGATTTCTCTAAACCAATCGCATCCCAGGTTTCAAATGGTCCAAGCTGCCATCCGAATCCCCACTTCATTGCCTGGTCGATGGCTACAATATCATCCGCAATGTCACCAAGTAAGTCTGCCGAATAGAGTAACGTAGGGCTGATCACATTCCATAACAATTCACCGACACGATCATCCGAATAGATAAGCGCTTTCAATTTTCTTGCAGCGCCTTTCTCTTGCTTTACCATATCCAACGATGGAGCTTTTAAATTTTTCCGTTCAACATATTCCAAAGTGGAAGGATCCAGTTCTAGTATTTCTTTTCCTTTTTTAAGGAAAAATCCTTGGCCGGATTTACTTCCCAACCATCCGTTTTCAAGCATTTTTTTCATAAATTCAGGTATTTCAAATACAGATTTCTCTGCTTCATCATCTACATTGTCATATACGTTTTTAGCCACATGGGCAAATGTATCCAGTCCCACTACATCGAGTGTACGGAACGTAGCACTCTTCGGACGGCCAATTAAAGGACCAGTAACAGAATCAACTTCACCGATACTATAGCCTCGCTCCATCATTTCACGAACGGTTACTAATAAACCATAGGTTCCAATTCGGTTTCCAATAAAATTCGGGGTGTCTTTTGCTATTACGACGCCTTTGCCTAGAACATCTTCCCCAAATTGTTTCATTGCGCTTACTACTTCAGGTGATGTTGCGTTGGTTGGGATAATTTCTAGCAGCTTCAAGTATCTAGGTGGATTAAAGAAATGGGTACCAAGGAAATGCTTACGGAAATCCTCAGAACGTCCTTCCGCCATGGCCTCAATGGAAATCCCAGATGTATTCGAACTTATAATACTGCCTGGTTTTCTATATTCATCTATTTGTGCAAATACACTTTGTTTAATATCAAGTCTTTCAACAACGACCTCAATAATCCAGTCACAGTCATTAATTTTCGACAAGTCGTCTTCAAAATTTCCCGGCTCTATAAGAGATAAATTCTTCTTGGAGGTTAAAGGTGCAGGTTTTTGTTTAAGTAGTTTTTGAATGGATATTTGGGCCAAACGATTACGTACTTGTTTGTCTTCAAGAGTTAGCCCTTTTTTCTCCTCATCCGCGCTAAGTTCTCTTGGAACAATATCCAATAGCTTAACCGGAATTCCAATGTTGGCTAAATGTGCTGCGATTCCCGAACCCATAACCCCTGATCCAAGTACAGCTACTTTTTTAATTTGAAGGTTCAACATTAAATCCCCCTTTAATTTGAATGAATGCTCATTCATTTTTACTGCAAAAAAATATGGAATAAAAATCCTACATCTCTAACTATAAAAGATTTTAGAAAATTCCGCAATTGTAAAATCAAAAAAATGGTAATTTGTTATTAATTTTTAGTTTGGTCAAACTAATACAGGAGGTGATTTTAATGGCAAAGCTTAAAAAGAATCCAAGCAAAGCAGGAGTCAGTGCTGCAAGCGTTAAGGGGAATGCCGGTCCACATCATGAAAAGCATCATTCTAAAGTAAACAGTCAGAATAACCAATTTAAAAAATAAGTTTCTTTATACATTTATATGTACAAGGTGTAGGTATTGCGCTCCGCCTAAACTAGGTAAAAACAAAATATACCCCAAATCATCAAATGAATTGGGGTATATTTTCATTCATAATTATTAGGCCATTATTTTTTCTTCCTGCATGGAAATGATTGTTCCGGCATTTCCTTTTAATGCTTCCAATGCTTTATCCAGGGATGTAATGATTGTCGAACGGCCTGGTCTTGATTCTGCAAATTGAATGGCAGCTTCTACTTTAGGAAGCATACTGCCTGGTGCAAAATGACCTTCCTCCGCCAATGCTTTTATTTCCTGAGTTGTAATGGATTCTAGTTTTTGTTGATTCGGCTGATTATAGTTAATATAGATGTTATCTACTGCAGTCAAAATAATTAAAGCGTCTGCATCTACTAATTCAGCCAGCTTCTCAGAAGCAAAATCTTTATCGATAACAGCTTCTACTCCAATTAATTCATCATTGGACTTCAGAACTGGAATACCACCGCCGCCTGTAGAAATAACAATCTTTCCGCTTTCCACAAGACTGTTAATACTCTTATGCTCCAGTATGCTGACTGGTTTTGGGGAAGGCACTACTCTTCTCCAACCTCTGCCTGCATCTTCCTTAAAGGAAGCACCAGTCTCTTGGATTAGTTTCATCGCTTCTTCTTCTGAGTAAAAAGGACCAATTGGTTTTGTAGGATTTTTGAAGGCTCCGTCATTTTCATCAACAACAACCCTTGTTACAATCCCCACTACATCCTTGTGAATTCCTCTTCTGGAAAGGGCCTTGTCCATTGCATTTTCCATCCAATACCCAATCATCCCCTGAGACATAGCTCCGCATGTATCAAGAGGCATGGCTGGATTTTTTTCTGAATCAGCCGCTTTTTGCTGAAGAAGAATATTACCAACTTGTGGACCATTACCATGTGAAATGATAATATCCATTCCATTCTCCACAAGTGTTGCAAGCTGTTCAGCTGTTTTTTCAAGGGCCAGCTGTTGAGCTTTTGCACTGGCATCACCAGATTGAATGGCATTACCACCTAAAGCTATAACTACTTTCTTTCTTTCCATAGTAGACTCGATACCTCCAAATATCAGTTGATGTTTAGAAATCAGGTTAAATAGTAATGCCTCCAGTGATCAATTCGAAGATCGCGTAGCAGGCAAATACAACAAAGGCCGCTGCTATAGCCAACTCTGTTTTTGTAAATACTTGTTTGACATTCGCTTCTTTCTGTACAGCTCTGTAAATAAGGATACCTGGTGCATATAAAATCATTGTTAATAGTAAATAGTCAATACCAGCGGCATAAACCATCCAAACACCATAGGCACTTGCAACAACACCAATAATAATATTTTTAATGCGATCAGCCGCTTTATCCTGAATGGAATACTTCAATTGATAGAAAGCAGAGAACGCATATGGAATCAAGATGGCTGAAGACGCCAATGAAAAGGCAAAGTTATATGCTTGCTCAGATACAAGGAATGTTAATAAGAACACTTGAATTAACCCATTTGTTAGCCATAAGGAATTAGATGGGGCTCCATTTTTATTTACTTTTGCAAACCATTTAGGGAATAATTTATCTTTCCCTGCCAAGTATGGAATCTCAGATGCTAACAATGTCCATCCAAGCCAAGCACCTAGTACTGAAACGATCAAGCCAAGGTTTATGAATGTAGCTCCCCACGGACCTACCATTTCTTTAAACACATAAGCCATAGATGGATTACTTAATCCGGCCACCTCTGCACGGTTCATCGCACCAATTGACATAATGGAAATTAATACATAGATAATTAAAGTACCAATTAAACCAATAACTGTTGCTTTACCAATATCTTTTTTATCTTTCGCACGGCTGGATAAAACCACTGCCCCTTCAACACCAATGAATACCCAAAGTGTCACAAGCATTGTGCTTTTTGTTTGAGCCATAACATCACTAAATTGGAAACCTCCGCCAGTTCCCCAGAAATCATCTAAGAAAATATCCGCATTAAACGCAAAAATACCGATAATAATAAATAAGAAAATAGGAACTAACTTCGCAATAGTAGTTACGATATTTACCAGCGAAGCTGAGTGAACTCCACGCAGAACTAAAGCATGAACAGCCCACAGCAGTACGCTGCCGCCAATAATGGCCGCAATGTTTTGTCCACCTTCAAATACCGGGATGAAATATCCAATAGATGAGAATAAAAGTGTAGCGTATGCAACGTTACCTAACCATGCTGACAACCAATATCCCCAAGCACTGTTGAATCCCATAAACTTTCCAAATCCAGCAGCAGCATAACTGTATACACCGCCATCAAGATCTGGTCTTTTCGTATTCAGATTCTGGAAAGAAAGCGCTAGGGCAATCATCCCTATCCCAGTAATTGTCCAACCTATAATAATTGCACCCGGGGAAGCCGCTCCCGCCATATCTGAAGCAAGGTTAAATGCTCCTCCACCAATCATGGAGCCTACAACAATTGCAATTAAAGCAAACAAACCAATCTTTTTATCGTCTGCCATTCTTCTTCACCTCTAATTAATAATGGTAGCAGGGAATTAGATAGAACCAATTCCCTGCTCATCTCCTTATTCAATATTGCCTAATGTCAATGCCATTACAGATTTAATCGTATGCATTCTGTTTTCTGCCTGATCGAAAACTTTTGAATGCTTACTGCGGAAGACTTCATCTGTTACTTCCATTTCAGCTAAACCATGCTCCTCATGAATCGCACGTCCATATGCTGTTTCAAGATCATGGAATGCTGGTAAGCAATGAAGGAAAATCACATTTTCGTTTCCAGTCATTTTAATCATATCCATATTCACTTGATATGGAGCTAAAAGAGCAATACGTTCTGCGAATTTGTCTTCTTCTCCCATAGATACCCAAACATCTGTATAGATTACATCTGCTCCGGAAACCGCTTCTTCAACATTAGAAGTAATCGTAATGCGACCATTGGATTCCTTAGCTAATTCTTCAGCAAGCTCTACAATAGAAGCTTCAGGGAATAAGGATTCAGGAGAGCAAATACGTACATCCATACCAACTTTTGCTCCACCAACTAATAAGCTGTTCGCAACATTGTTACGTCCATCTCCAACATATACAAATTTAACGCCTTTTAAATGGCCGATATTTTCTTGTACTGTTAAGAAATCTGCCAATGTTTGTGTTGGATGCCATAAATCTGTAAGACCATTCCATACAGGTACTCCGGAGTGCTCAGCTAAAGCTTCCACCTTTGAATGCTCGAAGCCACGGAATTCGATACCATCAAACATGCGACCCAATACTTTAGCAGTGTCTTCGATGGATTCTTTTTTACCAAGTTGAATGTCATCTTTTCCTAAGTATTCCGGATGTGCACCTAAATCAGTACAAGCTACCGTAAATGCACAACGAGTACGTGTGGATGGCTTTTCAAATAATAGGGCAATATTTTTACCTTCCATATAACGATGTGGAATGCCTTGTTTTTTCTTTTCTTTTAACTCAGCGGCAAAATTAATCATGTGTAAGAATTCTTCTTCAGTGAAATCTTTTTCAGCCAAGAAACTTCTACCTTTAAGATCTGGTCTTGTTTTAATCATTACAACTTCTCCTTCCAAAGATAACTGACTTCTATCTATTGATTAAATATCTTCACGTACAAGCGGCATACTCATGCAGCGTGGGCCCCCACGACCGCGAGCCAATTCCGAGCTTTTGATCTCAATAACCTTGACACCATGTTCACGAAGGACTCTATTTGACACTTGGTTTCGATCATATGTAACAACCACACCTGGTGCAATCGCTAATGTGTTGGAGCCATCATTCCACTGTTCACGTGGAGCTGCGATTTCATCTCCATCACCGCAAAGAATGATTTCAAGCTCAGGCAATTCAAGTACTTCTCTCAAAGTTTCTTTAAGATCTGTACGGTGAGTAATGGATACTGAATTCTCATCAGCACCTTTTTCAAGAATATAGATATTCATTTTTCCGCCAGGTCCTTGAATCATTGGGTGCATCGTAAATTTATTGTAATCTACCATTGTAAATACAGTATCCAGATGCATAAATGCACGAGTTTTTGGTATTTCAATAGCGACTACTTTCTTGAATTGCTCCTGTTTATTCAAGATGTTCAATGCAAACTTTTCGATTGCTTTAGCGGAAGTTCTGGCTGAAACTCCAATTGCGACTACTTCTGGGCTTAATACCAGCTCATCTCCACCCTCAATCGGGTTATTATAAGTACGGTCAAGCCATACAGGAACATCTTTACCAGCAAATCTTGGATGATGTTTAATAATGTACTCCATAAACATGGATTCTCTGCGTCTTGCAGGCTCACGCATGTTATTAATCGTTAACCCATTTCCAATTGCCGCTGCCGGGTCACGCGTAAAATAAAGGTTTGGCATTGGATCTGTATAGAATGGATAATGGTCTTCCATTAATTCATACAGATGTTTTCTTTTGCTGATTTCCAGTTCATTTTTACGGATACCAGACATAATTTTTTCTATCATATCTTCATTTGAAAAAGATAATAAGTACTCTTTAAGGTTTTCGAAAGTACCCTGTACCTTTGCGTTACTTTCTTCCAGCATACGACTAACAAATTCTTCTTTCACTTCAGGATTTGTTAACGATTCAGCAACTAGCTTTTCAAGGTATAATACTTCTACTCCTTGATCTCTTAATGTATTAGCAAAATAATCGTGCTCTTCCTGAATAATCGGCAAATACGGGATATCATCAAATAATAGCCTCTCCAGATATTCTGGAGTAAGATTTTCTACTTCTTTTCCAGGACGCTTTAACATAACTGTTTTTAACGTACCAATTTCAGAAGTAACATGAATTGGATTTGTCATCTTGCCTTTCCTCCTGCACACCTTATTTTTCTTACATTTTTAGTGTACAGGAGTGAAAAAAAAGATATGTGAGATTTTTCACATAAATAATGTGTAAATCTTCACATAAATCTCTTTAAATAAACTATTTCTTGTATGAATATTTAATAATCTCTTCACAATACCTACTTAACAGGATAAATGTATGTATATTTTCATGCATAAAATACTCTAAATGTTTAAAATATTTTTCTTACAAATTTGCAATCGATTTTAGTCTTTCTTCCAGCACCTCTGCTTGAGTAACTGTCCGACAAATAATCATACATGTGTCATTCCCGCATATCGTTGCTGCTTTTTCATCCCAATCAAGCTCATCTAAAATGGCTCCAAATGAGTGTGCATGACCTGGTAATGCTTTAATGATAATAAAATATTCAATTCTTTCTATATTCAGTAGGGCATCCTGCATTTTTTTCCGGAGTTTCATTGTATCATTGTACTTATGCTCCCCAATAAAGCCATATTTCGTCCCACCGGTCTTCGATGGATATTTTACTAAGCTTAATTCCCGAATATCTCTGGAAATGGTAGCTTGAGTAATATGTAATCCTTGCTTTGATAATTCTTCAACCAGCTGCTCCTGAGTTTTAATCTCATTATTCTGGATTACTTGCTTAATAATAGCCAGCCTTTTCTCTTTATTCATGATAGTAGAATACTCCCTTCGCCAAGTATTATAATTCTATTGTATACCTATTTGTGCAGTAATGAGCAAGTTAATCCTCCAAAAATCATAGTATATATTGACATTCTTTTTAGACCATTTATACTATTCGTATATAAATAAATATTGATACAATTTTTGAGGAAGAATAGTACTTAAAATACAGATTATAGCGAGCCGGGAGTAGTGGGAGCCTGGTATTGGTGATTTTAAGGAACGCGCTTCTGAAATGCTCATTCGAACATCTTTTAGTAGTTTGGGCCGGTCTTTCCGTTATAAAGATAAGGTGGTTCATTAGAACAAGCAGAGTGGTACCGCGGGTTTACAAGCTCGTCTCTTAATAATTATTAAGAGACGGGCTTTTTTTATTATTTTAACATTGGAGGTTAAAAGTATGGATATTAAAATGGATGTGGCTTCTCATATTAATGAACTAACCAAGGATGATTTAGCACTTGAGACATGCTTATCTTTGATTGAAATACCCAAGAATAAAGCGCACGGTGACTTGGCATTTCCCTGCTTTGCTTTGGCAAAGCAATGGAAGCAATCGCCTCAGAAAATTGCCCAATCATTGGCTGAAAGCTTAAAAGATGATCGATATGAAGATGTAAGAGCTATTGGGCCATATGTTAACTTTTTTCTCGATAAAAAGACCATTAGTGAAAAAGTGATTAATAGAATATTAACTGAACAACATCATTATGGTTCACTTGCAATTGGCAATGGGGAAAACGTCGCGATTGATCTGTCTTCACCTAATATCGCCAAACCCTTTTCTATGGGGCATCTACGCTCAACCGTGATTGGCGCCTCCTTAGCTAATATTATTGAAAAATGCGGATATACTCCCGTTAAAATTAATCATATTGGCGATTGGGGCACACAATTCGGCAAATTGATTGTTGCCTATCAAGCTTGGGGAAATGAACAAAAAGTAAGAGAGAGTCCCATCAGCGAGCTTTTAAAACTATATATTACATTCCATGAAAAAGCGGAAGACAACCCTGAGCTTGAACAACAGGGACGTGACTGGTTCAAAAAGCTTGAAGATGGAAATCAAGAAGCAACAGAATTATGGGAATGGTTCAGAGATGAATCTCTGAAGGAATTTGAAAAAATATACAAACTGCTCGGCATCCAATTCGACTCTTTTAACGGGGAAGCTTTTTATAATGATAAAATGGCAGAGGTCGTGGAATTAATTGAAAATAGCGGCTTACTTATAGAAGATCAGGGAGCCATGGTTGTCAGATTAGATGAAGAAGGCTTAACACCTTGTTTAATCAAAAAATCAGATGGAGCTACTCTATATGTTACCCGGGACCTATCAGCTGCACTTTATCGTCATCGCACCTATCAGTTTGCCAAAGCAGTATATGTTGTCGGAAATGAACAGTCCTTGCATTTTAAACAACTAAAAGCTGTCTTAAAGAAACTTGGATTTGACTGGGCTGACCAAATAGAACATGTACCATTCGGCATGATTACGAAAGACGGTAAGAAAATGTCGACCCGTAAAGGCAGAGTTGTCCTGCTTGAAGAAGTGTTGGCAAATTCCATAGAGCTTGCCGGTAAAAATATTGAGAATAAAAATCCAGATTTAAAAAATAAAAATGAGGTTGCAAGACAAGTAGGCGTTGGAGCAGTTATTTTTAACGATTTGAAAAATGACCGGATGAATAATATCGAATTCTCTCTTGAAGACATCTTGAAGTTTGAAGGAGAAACCGGTCCCTATTTACAATATACAAATGCCCGAGCTCATTCCATTCTCAGAAAAGCTTCCTATCCTGCTAGTGACACAGCAGGTTTATCTGATGAGTACAGCTTTGATATTGTGAAGCTTTTACTGGCATTTCCTTCTATGATTGGACGGGCTTTCGAAAGAATGGAACCATCCATTATTGCTAAATACTTGATTGATTTAGCTCAATCTTTTAACCGCTATTACGGACATGTACGGATATTAGAGACTGATAGCGATTTGCAAAATCGATTAGCCTTAATAAAATCGATTACTATCGTTCTTGAAGAAGGTATGCGTTTATTAGGAATGGAAGCACCGCAAGAAATGTAACTCCAAGGATCTAGTCCCAGGATATTTTAGTAAAACAAAAATCGGAGAAACGTTGATTTATACACGTTTCTCCGATTTTTCATGTTTTTTAGAGTGTTATTAAACTAATACTCTACTATGATTGAATAATGAATTCAGGTATCCCTTCCATTTCAACTAATTCGTCAGCTGAAAATCGAACGGTAATTTCCTTCTTCTCATGTACCTGTAAATAAGCAGCCACTTTCTTTTCTTTCTTTAAGGATTCAGAAATAGGGAATTTCAATATGATCTTTTGTGATTGATGTTCATAATTTTTAAGGATGATTTTACATTCGTACAAACCATCTTCTGTGGCTTTTTTTATTGTACTCTCATTTTCCACATATTCTATAGCATTAGTTCCATTCTCCGCAGCATATACATAGGTTTTGGCTGAAGTACTTAATAGACTATTACATACATAAGGAATAGCGAACAGCAAAACAGCGAGGAAAACAGGTTCAAATCGCGTATACTTCTTTAAAATTTGAGGGTGCTCCTCAGAAAACCATTTCAAAAATAGCAGAATTCCACTGACCTGTATGATGAGAGAGAAAATCCAAACATAAGAGATTCCTATCTCTCCTTCAATAGGAATAGAGTAAGATTGAAACAGCTGGTTACCTATGGTCTCATCCTGACCCGGCCACTTTAACTGTAATACTAATCCCAAAATAAAAGTAGCTGCTCCCAATGTGTGATAGGAGATTTTTATCATAATATACTCCACCCCCTTAGTATAATATTCCTATTATAGAAGGGGAATGAAGGAATTATCAATTAATCCGTTCATAAATTTTCCTCAAATAACTTCCTTTCCAAAGTATTCCGGTTTATGTATATGAAGCATTCGATCTTTTATGGATAGGACCTGATCCTTCTTTAATCTATTGACGACCATACTAACAGTTTCTCTCGAAGTTCCGGACATAACTGAAATTTTTGTGGTCGTAATCGGACAATTAATACGAATTAAATCCGATTCTCTTTCTCCAAGATCATTCATCAAATAGTTAATGGTATTTAATACTCTTGTATGAGCACTTGGGGTCATGACATTTTTAATTCTATTTTCTTGTAACGCAAGCAGTTCATTGATTTGAAGAATAACTTTTTTGAGGAGAACTTTATTTTTAGCGACAACACTTTCAAAAGCATCCGCCACCATATAAAAGACTCGAATATCTGTTTCTGCGATGGCACTATGTCTATACTCTTCATTTTCAAATAAGCCCATATAAGGGAAAACTGTATTCTTCTTCACATAACTTGTATATAATAAACTACCCTCTTGGTTCGATTTTTCAAGCATAACAAAACCATCAAGCAGTATATAAATCCTAAGTCTAGGATCCCCCTCAACAAATAGATATTGTCCTTTCTTATATGTTCTTTCATATAAGAACGGCTCCAGTTCCTTTATCTCTTTTTCTGATAAGCATGAAAATAGATCAACCTGTCTTAATAATTGAATTGCCTTAGCTTTCATTCGAACACCCACTTATATGTATTGTTCAGTAGAAGTTTTTTCTTCTAGTAACTCGAGCTTGCAAACAAAGTATTTATTGAAACGGATTTAAACAAACTTCTCTTACAGCAAAAGCTTTCTATAACGGATACCCTTCAATTAAGCTTTAGATCATAACAGCTACTAGTTTAGAACCACATGCTGACTTCATGAAAGAATATGCAGGGACAACCAGAAAGTACTTAATGTACTGCGGACAGCGCTTCCATTTTCAACCACACGCACCTAACTAATCTCTATCCTTCTACTGACTTAGCCTTTAACATTTCCGCGCAGGTAAAGAAGAGTAAGAGTTTAACACCTAGATGAGTCCCTTCCACGACCATTCATTATGCTCACATCCGATGTGTCAGTAAACATTACTGTACCAATAGTCTAGTCTTAAGCAATCGAATAATAGTACAAACTGTAAGATGCTTCTCTCTATATAGTATCAAAAAAATAATACTAAAATAACAATATTAAGCTAAAAAATTAAAAAAGTATATATTTTCAATAAATTTCAGTTTCCATTATACAGATTAACTTTTACGCTCTCCTATACTCTTATTTTATTCATATCCTTTTAATAAATTCTGACATTAATTCAATGTTCTTATCTGCTCTTCTATATTCCTGTATGACCACTTATAGAACATTATATAACAATATCTACCATATAGTTTCAAACTAAATAAAAATTGAAATCTCCCATTTTAGTATTAGTATGATAGCGACTATGTTGTGGGCCATATAAGCTGTCAGTAATAAACGGGTATAGCTATGAATATTCACCAAGCTTATAATGTTTTTTTACCTTTTATCGTATAAAAAAATACCCCCTGCCAAATCCAGCAAGAGGTATTTAGGTATCATTTTCATTAAGATGTAGAGAACATATATTTCTTATGATGATATCTTATGCTAAATATTAATCCGAGCGCCAACATATTTCCGAGTAATGAGCTTCCTCCATAACTTAGGAACGGCAAAGGAATACCAGTAATCGGCAGTAAGCCGATTGTCATTCCAATGTTTTCAAATACATGGAACGTCAACATGCAGATAACACCGACACAAAGATAGGTATTAAAATCATTTTTTGTCTCGAGACCAATTTTTGTCATGTTATAAATCAATAAGAAGAATAAGCTGATGACAATACTTGATCCGAGGAATCCGTATTCCTCCCCAATGACAGCAAATATAAAATCTGTATGCCCCTCCGGCAGATAGACCTCTCTATTGGCAAATCCCTTACCAGATGTGGTTCCAGATCCAATTGCCAACAATGATTTAATTAACTGATAGCCTTCGGCAGAAGTATAGTTATACGGATCAAGCCATGCATATATCCGCCCAAATTGATATTGTTTAACATGAAAATATTTCTCCATAATAGTTGGATGCCAGACCACAAGGTAGAAAATAACACCAACTAACAGGGATCCTCCCCCAAAAATAGGCAACAGTATCTTCCATGTAATTCCTGATACAAAAATCATCCCAACCATAATGGCAATCATAACAAGGGAAGTCCCCAAATCAGGCTGCTTCATGACAAGCAAAATAGGTATTGCTGTAGTGATTACAATTTTACATAGAAGTATGAAGTCGGTTTGAAGTGTTTTAATTCGATGCTTCATATGATGATTTTGAATTAGCGCTGCCAACGCCATAATCAGAAATACCTTCATAAACTCAGATGGTTGAATGGAACCAATCCCAGGAAACCTAAACCAACTTTTTGCTCCATTAACAACAGGTGCAATACTAGTTGGTGCAATAATGATAGACATCAAAAGAAATAAGCCGAAGAAGTATAAATACCAGCTCATTTTTTTCAACTGATCAGCATCAAATCTCATAATCAAAAATGCAAGACTGATTCCTACGACATACCAAACAATCTGTTTTACAAGAAAGTTCTCAGCATACTGACCTGTTGTTTGTGCACTATATATAGCCATACAGCTTGTTATAAAGAGGAGAAAAACGATAAATAGAAGACCATAATCTATTCTCGACGTAAAATTTTTATTGTTAGACATGATAAACCACCATATTCATACTAATTAGGCCAGAGCCATTTCTTTTATTATACTTGAACAAGATAAAATCACAACTGACACGGTATCAAGAATATAATTCCTGAAAAAGATAATTATACATATATTCCGCTGCAAGTACCAGTTCCTGCTATTCTCTGTATCTATTAAGCTTATACTAGCTATCTCTATTCACCTTAATTTTAATACTGAAACGATAACAATAAAGAGTAAATTAAGATTAAAATTTACCTTGAATATTCAACAAGATCCTCTCTAGCCGATGGCTAAAGTAAATTTATGACAATCTCGTTTTTATTGTTAATGAGATAAGTAATAAGGGTACATACTAGTAAGAGCCTATTTTAGGAGGGATTTTTTATGGAACATAAATCTAAACAAACATTTCGTCATACATATATTCCTTTAACATCATCTACAAGCGGAATGGGCATTGAAGTGAAAGAAGATATTTGTGTCCTGAATACACAAATCGTTAATGTCACATTCGTAGGGCTGCCTGCTCAAGACAATTTTGTTTTGATTGATGCCGGTATGCCCAAAGCAGATGATGAGATTATTGAAGCAGTAAACAAGCGATTTGGTAAAGGAAGCAAGCCAAAAGCGATTATTTTAACGCATGGCCATTTCGACCATGTTGGCGCACTTGAAGAATTATTGGATAAGTGGGATGTGCCTGTTTATGCCCATGAACTGGAACTCCCTTACTTAACTGGGCAAAAGAATTATCCTGAGCCTGACTATAAGGCGGATGGTGGGCTTGTTCCTGATATTGCCCGTTTCTTTCCTAATCATGGCATTGATATCGGCGATAAGGTACAGCCCCTTCCAGCTGATGGAAGCGTTCCTGAAATGCCTGGCTGGAGATGGATTCATACACCAGGACATTCACCTGGGCATATTTCACTATATCGTGAAGAAGACGGCTTTCTGATTGCTGGTGATGCTTTTGTTGGCGTTAAACAAGAATCGCTTTATAAAGTCCTTACCCAAAAACAAGAAATCAGTGGTCCACCAAGTTATTTCACAACAGATTGGAATGCCGCCAAAGATTCTGTAATTAAATTAAATCAGCTGAACCCGAACTTCGCTGTAACTGGCCATGGTCTCCCGCTTCTTGAGGAATATTTAAAAAAGGAGCTTAACACCCTAGCAAACCATTTTGATGAAATGGCCGTACCGAAACATAGCATTTACAAGAAAAAAGAATAGGTATTCCTTTAGCCACTTGGTAAAAGGGGCATCTATCCAGATGCCCCTCCTTTTTAGATATACTTTTAACCGTTCCATAAAATGAGATTAGTTATATGATCTCTTTCCGATTAATATCAGAAACCAAAGGTCTACAGCCTATTCAGTTGTCTTTCCTGTCACCCACCTATGATTTTTCTGCACATACGATTCTTAAGACGAATGACTATTTTTAATTTTTTGATCATTACCCACCCAAAACTCTTACACTTCTTTCCATATTTACTCTATGATATTGATAGGGTTGTTTGAAGGGAGTATCGAGTGGTGAAAAAGAAAATAGCAATCGGTTCTATAGCCATCCTACTTATTTATATATCCATTCTTCAATTTAATATGTATCGTTATTCACATCAAGAACACGAGGGAACAATAGATTACATTATTGTATTGGGCGCCAGAGTAAAAGGCTCAACTCCTTCTCTTTCACTTGAATACCGAATTGACGCCGCAGCTAATTATTTACTCGAGCATTTGAATTGTGTAGCAATCCTTTCCGGAGGACAGGGAAAAGGAGAGAATATTTCCGAGGCTGAGGCAATGAAAAGAGGATTGATAGAATACGGTATATCCAGCAGTCGATTAATACTGGAGGATACTTCAACAAACACGAAAGAAAACATAGCCTTTTCGAAAGTGCTTATACCAAGTCATTTAAAATCCGGCGCAGTCGTAACGAATGATTATCATCTCTATCGAACCATTAAAATCGCTGAGAAACAGGACTTGAAGCTAATTGGTATACCTGCTAAAACACCTAAAATAGCAAGATTAAAATCACATATTAGAGAATATGCGGCTATTACGACCTATCGAATCAAAAATGACATAAGCTGGTGATGTAAAAGAAGAACAAAAAAGGAATGCAAATCATGGCATCACCATCATCTACATTCCCTTTATTAAGAACCACACTTATTCCCAAGGCCTTTTTGTCGTAATATATTCTGCAAGCTCTTTACTTTGTAAACGATGCTGCTTTCGTTTAGCAGCACGAATGCTTCCTGTTTCATTTAGCTTTTTCTCTTCTTCGGTTTCAGGGATGATGGTCGGAACACGACATGGTTTTCCGTTCTCATCGAGTGCCACAAATGTGAGAAAAGCTGTGGCTGCTATTTTTCGTTCACCACTCATCAAATTTTCAGCTATTACCTTTACGAAGACTTCCATCGAACTTTTACCGGTAAAGGTCACATATGACTCTAGACAGACAGAATCCTGAGTTGTAATAGGATTTAGAAAATCTACAGAATCCGTTGATGCCGTGACAACTGTTTTACGGCTATGTCTTGATGCTGAAAGTGAAGCTGTCATATCAATATCACTCATTAATTTACCACCGAATAACGTATTATGATCATTTACATCGCTTGGAAATATACGGTTTGTCTTTACAATTCTAGTTTCACTGCATGTCTTTGTTTCCAATTTGTTACCTTCTTTCATTCTTACACTCATTATACCCTTTATATCTCACTAGATAGATTGTTTCAAACAATACGTTTCACGTTTCAGTATCCAAAACAGAGATCAGGGCTCGGATGATTGAATCTACATATTTGATATATCCAGGCATAAATTATTTAATTAAATTAAGATAATAAAAACTATTTATATCATTTCCCTAAAGGAGGAACAAATAATTGAAAAGATTACTGGCCGCACTAACAGATTGGGTTACCACAAAACGCGGCATGTGGATAACATTAATAGCCTGGTTAGTGGTTACATTAGGATTATTCTTATTTTCTCCGAGCGCCAAAGAGTATGATGTATCCAGTATACAAACATTACCCGATGATGCAAAATCCGTAATCGCTAATGAACAATTGAATACATATTTTAAAGATGATCAAGGGGTCCCGGCTCTTTTAGTATTCTCCGCTGAGTCCGGTAAAGCAGATACGCAGACCATAAGTCAGGCAATGGATGAAATCATTAAAGAAGACATAAAGGGTGTTAAAGAAGCCGTTCCATTTTCCTCACTTCCTCCACAGGCACAAGCGCAATTTTTATCAAAGGATGGAACAACTGCTGTTATTCCTCTCAACTTTGAAAGTTCACTTGAATCAAAAGGGATTCAAGCCGGCATTGAGGATATATATACTGCAGTAAAAGACACCACTGCTGATATGACGTTTAAAATCACGGGTCCGGCGGGGATTGCTGCTGATACATTGGACTTGTTCTCAAAAGCAGACCTTGTTTTATTATTTTCAACAGTCGGGCTGATTTTAGTCCTGCTAATTGTCATTTATCGTTCACCATTATTGGCACTCATTCCCCTTTTGGCAGCAGGGTTTGTGTATATAGTGACAGATCAAGTGCTTGGTATAATGGGTAAAGCCGGTTTGGAAATGAGTACACAGTCTCTCTCCATTATGACTATTCTCTTATTTGCTGCTGTAATTGACTATTCTCTATTTGTCTTTGCGCGATATCGCGAAGAATTGAAACGTTTTACCAGCAAACATGAAGCGATGAAATTGGCGATGAGAGAAACAGGCGAACCTGTTTTCTTCTCAGGCGGAACAGTTTTGGCCGCCATGCTTGTCCTATTCCTGGCTAAAAGTGGGGACTATCAAAACTTTGCTCCTACTTTCGGCACAACGATGTTCATCATTATGCTTGCATCCGTAACATTAGTTCCGGCTTTATTTACTCTATTTGGCCGAAAATCTTTTTGGCCGAAGGTCCCAAAGGTTGGAGAAAGCAAAGCAACAAAAGCAACCTTCTGGTCACGAATTGCAAACTTCGTTACCACTAAGCCATTAGTGGCAGGAGGAATGGTTTTTGCCATTCTAATCATCTCTGCTTTAAATATATTTAATATAAAATATGAATTCGATACAGTTAAGGGATTCCCAGAGGATATGCAGTCTCGCGAAGGCTATGAAATCGTAGAAGAAAAGTTTGATAAAGGCGATTTGGCACCTACCACTGTTTTACTTAAGTCTGACCAAGCTATTTCTCAGGAACAAATCGATGAACTAGCAAAAACGCTCGGAAAACAAAATATGGTTGCAAATGTTCGTCCAACAGGTACTACCGAGGATGGAAAAGCAATCAAGTATAATCTTTCATTTTCGGAAAGCCCTTATGCATTAGAAACGATAGATGCTTTAGAGACTATACGAGACAAATCAGACACTCTCTTAAAAGAAGCAGATATTGATGGTGAGCTTTACTTTGCTGGAGAAACGGCCACAAAGGTCGACGATCGAGCGATTAATAATCGTGATATTATCGTCATCGTTATTGCTGAAACTATTCTTATTTTAGTTTTACTATGTGTTCTGACCAGATCCTTCAAGATGCCGATTTATATGATGGGCACAATTTTAATTTCTTTCCTGGCGGCTTTAGGACTTGGAACATTTTTAGCAGATGTCTTGTTTGATATTGATGCAATCAACACTCGGGTACCACTATATGCGTTCGTTTTCCTTGTAGCACTCGGTATTGACTATAATATTATCCTGATATCCAGATATAAGGAAGAACGTGAAAAACATCCTGTTAAAAAAGCAGTCGAAATCGCTGTAGCCAATACTGGCGGTGTCATCTCCTCTGCAGGAATCATTCTTGCGGCCACATTCGCCGTGTTAATGACACAACCAATAGCTATTTTGTTCGTTTTTGGTTTTATTGTAGCTATCGGCATTTTATTAGATACATTCCTTGTCAGAGGCCTTTTACTTCCTTCTTTAATCTTATTCTTTGAAAAAGATGCGGACCAACAGAAAGAAGTTCATTCAACAAAAATGTAAGCAGCCTTAAATCATGCCCGGTATGGATGACAGGGTTCAACTGTCACCCATACCGGGTTTTAATCTTTTAGAATGTGGAAAAGAATAATTTGACATGTTACCTGAGTATATATACGGAATTCACCATTCGCATTTGCCATTTATATAGTATGTTTCATAAAGCGTCATAAGCTTTTTTAAGACCGTCAGGAGGACAGGATATGACCGAACAAAATCAAGAGAAACTCTATGAAGAGAAACGACTATCAACCATTATCAAGATTATCGATCATAAGACAAACATGCTGGAACAATCCTCAGGGGGAATAAAAGAAGAGGTTCGTACTATTCGAAAAACCTTTTGGGAAGATGTCACCGTCAATATGGATAATGTGGAAGATGCAGTTGAAACATTGGCGAGTATTAAACAGCAATCCGAATTGCTTTCGGAAAGAGAAAGAACGCAAAACCAGGTTACCAAGCAACTGAAAACATTAGACTTACTTAAAGATTCTCCTTATTTCGGAAGGATCGACTTTCATGAAAATGGCGAGGAACAAACGGATACAGTCTATATAGGAATTGCCTCTTTAATGGATCAAACCAACGAAAATTTCCTTATCTATGATTGGCGTGCCCCTATCTCGAGCCTATATTATGATTACTCTCCCGGTCCGGCAGAATTTCAAACCTTAGATGGGACAATTACGGGTACCATGGAACTAAAAAGACAATTCATCATAAAAAATGGACAGATGAAAAGCATGTTTGATACCGGTATAACAATTGGCGATGAGCTTTTAAAAGAGGTTCTCGGTACTCATGCGGATAACCAAATGAAAAATATTGTTGCTACCATTCAAAAAGAACAAAATAAAATTATCCGCAATGAACAAAGTAAGTATTTAGTCGTCCAGGGTGTTGCGGGTAGTGGAAAAACTTCTGCTGCACTTCAGCGGGTTGCCTTTTTACTGTATCGCTATTTAGGAAAGATCCAGTCAGATAATATCATGTTATTTTCTCCAAACCCATTATTCAATAGCTATATAGCAACCGTATTGCCTAATTTAGGTGAGGAAAATATGCAGCAAACCACCTTCCATGATTATATTGATAAGTATGCAGGTAAAGATTTTGCGATAGAGGACCCATTTAAACAGATGGAATACGTATTAAAAAATGAAAAGGGAGTATATAATCAAGCCAGACTTGAGGGGATTCGTTTTAAAGCCGGTTTACAATATAAAAGAATTATGGATGATTATATACAGCATCTCAGCACAAGGGATCTTAAATTTAAAAATATCTCTTTTCGAGGTGAAATACTTATTACGTCAAGTGAGATAGCGACCTACTTTTATTCTCTCGACTCTGACCTTCCAATCCCTGCTCGCATGCAGACAGTTAAAGAATGGCTGTTACGTAATTTGAAAGAGAAGGAAAGAATCGAATTTAAAAAAGAATGGGTCGAGGATGAATTGGAGTTATTGGATACAGAAGAATATACAGCGACTTATATGGAACTTGAAGCAAAACAGCATTTTTCAGAGGATACATTTAATGATTTTGAACAGGAAAAAAATGAATTGGCGAAAAAAGTAGTTCGCACCTACTTTAATCCGATAAAAAAAGCCATTAAAAACCTAAAGTTTATTCATGTTAAGGCTGTCTATAAAAACTTTTTCACAGAGGGCTATAAACAGGTTAACGAAGCGGAATTCCCCGAGATGTGGCCACAAATTTGTGAATACACCTTGAAACGTTGCCAACAAAATGAATTAGCTAATGAAGATGGGATTGGTTTTATCTATTTAAAAGCAAAGCTGGAGGGGCGAAAAACGGATAATCTTATCCGTCATCTATTTATTGACGAAGCCCAGGACTATACCCCTTTTCAATTCGCAGTTCTAAAGGAGTTATTTCCCGCTAGTAAAATGACGATATTAGGAGATTTTAATCAGGCAATCTATGCTCACTCCATTGATGCGCCAACCCTGCTATCCGATGAGCTATACAATACAGGAGAGTTTGAAAAAATGGAGCTGACGAAGAGCTACCGATCCACCGCCAAATTGTTGAATTTTCAAAGGAGATTCTGGGTAAAATCCAAATTGAACCGTTTAACAGAAGTGGACCAAAACCTACCGTGAAAATAGTGAATAACAATTCCGAACGTAACCTTGAAATCAGCAGCTTGATCTCTTCTTTAGAAAAAGCTGGTCATCAGACGATTGCGATTATCTGTAAAACCGAGGATGAAACACGAAAAGCTTACGAACAATTATCCAAGAATCTTAATGTTCAGCTGATGACAAAAAACACCTATTCATATAGTAAAGGAACTCTGATTCTGCCATCCTATTTGTCAAAAGGGATTGAATTTGACGCTGTCCTTATTTATGATGCCTCGAAAGAAGCATACGGGCGTGAATTGGAAAGAAAGCTATTCTATACGGCCTGTACAAGAGCGATGCATGAACTTTATCTCTTTAGTAAAGAGGAAATGAGTCCGTTTCTTGAGACCATATCACCTGAATTGTATACGATTGGCTGATTAATTAACAAAGGCCTGATGGACACTCCCCATTAGGTCTTTGTTACTTATCCGTGTTCATTTACATGGATTTCAATTCGTATCCCGGTAAATAAATCGTAAAGGTTGTACCTTCCCCAGGATTACTTTTAACATGTATCGATCCTTTCATAGAACCAATAATTCTATATACTGCCATCATCCCAAGCCCTGTCCCATTCACTCCTTTTGTCGAAAAGTAGGGCTCACCCAACCGTTTTAACTGCTCAGCGGTCATACCAATACCCGTATCAACAATAATAATTTCTACACCCTTCTTCCTTTTAACAGTCGTTAATGTAAGAGATCCTCCATTCTCCATTGATTCGATGCCGTTTTTTAAAATATTCACAAAGCATTGTTGAAATAATTGTCTCTCCCCCTCCACTAGATAGGGAAACACTTTAATTTGAATTCTCACATTGCGCATATTGGCAAGCGGCTTTACGATATCGACTACTTTATTTAATTCTATGTGAATATTGATATGATCTTTACTATCTATTTGTGGCTTAGCAAATGCCAGATAATCTTTGATAATGGTCTCAGCTCGGTCTAATTCAGATAACGCAATATCTATAAACTGTTGCTTCTTTTCCTTCGATAGATTCTCATCATTTCTTAGTAATTGCAGAAATCCTTTCGTTGCGGTTAATGGGTTACGAACTTCATGAGAAATAGAAGCAGCTAAATGACTGACTGATTGTAATTTTTCTGTATCAATCAATTTATTTTTAAAATTTCTGTTTTTCTCCAGCTTTTCAATGGCGTAAACCATCCATACAGTTCCAAATAAAAAAAGTAGAACATATAAGAAACTGCTTTTTGGAGTGAATTCTTGACCATACAAAAACGTAAAAATTATGATACTAGCTAAAGAGGAAATAAGAGCTGTTAAGCCGGTTGCAATCAAACGTTGATTAGACTTTAGTTTTTTATATCTTACTCTAAAAATGGATGCAACGATTAAGGAACTAAGGCCTGAAAAGGTGTGAAACCAATCAAATGAGGTGGTGGAAAGGAAAGTTGTAAGAAGTGTGAGTATATACAAACCTGCCCCAACGGCATATCCGCCATAATAGATACCAATAATAATGGATATAGAGCTCAAACTAACCATCTGGAAACCAGGTGATGGTTCAACAGAGAAGAATAAACTATTTAGTAGAATACTAATCGCTTGACCGATTCCAACGATTAAATGATTAACCTCTCCCAATGATCCATACTTCACATGCCAAAAATAGATAAGCTGAATAATAATTAGGATGATAAAGAGATTAATAAATAGATTTGCCATGTATTCACTTGTCATCTAATTCTCCTTCATGAACAATGGTATACTTTGAAGTTTAGAGGAAATTATATCTAAAGTAAAATATTATATTCTGATTTTTCAGTATATAGATGGTATAGAAGAACTTTAAAGTAGCGCTCTATTATCTACTCATTTTCGTTCAATCTCCATAATATACTGCAGTAATCACCCTTCAATTCAGGGATAGAGAGCCCGGCATACATCAATTCATCTCCTCCATACACTAAGGATGTATCCTTATCGAAGTATGTTTTAGCGGGATCCAATCCCCTTAGCCTGAGGATACGAAATGGCTCTGCAGGCTGCGCCATCATTCTGAAATACATCACAACTGTCTCAGATAAATCCTCTGAAACAAATTGCCAGGCTGCCTGATTTCCTGCAAAAGGGCTAAGCAACCGATAATACGTACCAAATTGAATAATAGCACGGATTTCTTTATACAATTTAATCTGATCCTTAATCATTTCTTTTTCTGATTGGTTCATCTTCGTAAGATCCAGCTCATATCCCAAATTTCCTGAAAGGGCAACATGTCCGCGCATGGATAAGGAAGTGTGACGATGCACCTGATGATTTGGGCTAGCTGAAACATGTGCGCCCATCGTCACCGGCGGATATACAAGGCTTGTTCCATATTGAATTTTTAATCTAGAAACAGCATCAGTATTGTCACTGGTCCACACCTGGGGCATATAAAAGAGCAGTCCTGGATCAAATCTCCCCCCTCCACCTGAACAACTTTCAAATAAAACAGTTGGGTGGCGGTTCGTTAACACCTCTAATATAGTATAGAGGCCAAGCATATAACGATGGCCCGTCTCCGTCTGCCTTTCTGGTGGTATAGCCAACGAACCGACTTCTGTCATATGTCGGTTCATATCCCACTTCACATAGCTGATAGGGGCTGATGACAAAACACTTGAAATGGTTTCAATAATGTACTCACATACCTCAGCCCTTGTTAGGTCGAGAACCAATTGATTACGCCCTAATGATTTCGGACGATCTGGGACTTGAATGCACCATTCTGGATATTTACGAAATAAGTCACTATCCATAGATACCATTTCCGGCTCGAACCAAATTCCAAATTTCATTCCCATCTGATTAATCCGCTCTGCCAGCTTTTCTAAGCCACCCGGCAATTTCTGTGTATTCACATACCAATCCCCAAGAGAGGTTTTAGCGTCGTTCCGTTTCCCAAACCAACCGTCATCCAGGACAAATAATTCAACCCCGAGCTCCTTCCCTTCTTGCGCAAGCTGTTCAAGTTTATCGGAGTTGAATTTAAAATACGTAGCTTCCCAATTATTCAATAACACAGGCCGCAGACAATCTCTGTACAGCCCTCTAGCCAAACGAGACCGGTATAATTCATGATAGGTTCTGGACATATCACTTAATCCTTTAAAGGAATAAACCATAACAGCTTCCGGTGTTTGAAAAGTTTCCCCTGTCTCTAAATACCAACTGAAATTATAGGGATTAATGCCCATTGTTAGGCGCGTTGTTTCATATTGGTCCACCTCAGCCTGCGCTAGAAAACTCCCACTATAAACCAAACTAAATCCAAATGCTTCCCCATATTCTTCATTGGTATCTGGTTTTGTCAGACATATAAATGGATTATGCTGATGGCTACTGGCCCCACGCGTGCTTTCGATGAGATGGCTTCCAGGTGCCAAACGTTTTCTAGATAAATTACATTCATTTGCATGAGCACCGTATAACGTCAGCAAGTCAAATTCACTCTCCCTGAAATCAATGGAAGTACTCATGGCTTTAAGTATTTTCATTGGATACTCTCCATGGTTTATAAACCGAACTGATCGAGTAATCACATTGTTATTTTCGTATGTACAGTAAGTCAATATGATTAAAAGCCCTATTTGTTCATCCTCTAGCGTGATATCAATTGAGGTCGCTTCCTGTTCATCCTCAACATACGTAGCCGGTAATCCGGCTAATGTTCGCTTGCCCTTATAGATATGAAAATGTTTATATTTTAAGTCTGTAACGGTTGTCCCATTTGAGAATTGGATTTGATAGGCGGGTGTACGAAAATCTGTGTTTCCATTTGCGGGATATTCCTGAGGCAGTGTATCTAGAGAAAATGTCCTGTCAAACCCTTCTGGATTTGGAGAGAATAAAC
The DNA here is from genome assembly GCF_059694525.1 of Pradoshia sp. TA40_28. Taxonomy (NCBI): domain Bacteria; kingdom Bacillati; phylum Bacillota; class Bacilli; order Caryophanales; family Bacillaceae; genus Pradoshia; species Pradoshia sp. TA40_28. The sequence continues at coordinate 24,711 of NZ_JCATZO010000010.1, read as the reverse complement.
GGTATTTAAACTGTAACAGATTACTTTCATTGGAATCCTTAATCCTTCTTCCCCAATATAAATGAGATAAATAATCATGGTGACAGATCTTTATCACATAGCTCATCTCACCCGCTTTTAAATGGAATAACTTCCGCGCTGGATCGTATGATATTCCCATTTAGGCCTCCCTAATCTCTTTTTCTCTTATTATATGTCCACCACATAATCAACTTGCTCAATGCTAAAAAAAAGAAGCCTGAATATCAGGCTTCAAAACGAAATCTTCATCTATTTAAATAATGTCTTCTACCCAAGCGGGGAAGGTAGTCGACAGCTATTCTCCAAATTATTATTGTTCAGTAACTGTAACAGATACAGTTTTCACTGATCCATTTCTGTATAGCTTGATTTTAACTTTATCTCCATTATCTGCATTGCTATACAGGTATTTTCTGAAGTCACCAAGTGTAGTGACTTCCTTATCATTGATCGCCACTATCACGTCTTTAGCAACTATTCCAGCTTCAGCAGCCGGGGAACCAGTTTCCACTTGAGTTACTAGCACGCCACTTGTTACCTCGGAAGGTAGACCCAATTGCTGCTGTAAGACATATTGAGGTATTTCGGATATAGCTTGTAAGCTTACCCCAACATATGGCCGCTGAACTTTTCCATCGGCAAGCAAATCATTCACAATGTCTGAAACATCCTTACTTGGAATAGCAAATCCAATTCCCTCAACTTCTTCAGAGGAAATTTTCATACTATTGATTCCTATAACTTGTCCCTCACCATTTACTAACGCGCCGCCACTGTTACCAGGGTTTATAGCGGCATCCGTTTGGATTGCTTCCATATCCCATTCACCAGCTGACGTGCTGACAGTTACTGTACGCTGCAAGCCACTAATAATCCCTTGGGTTACTGATCCTGAGAAGTCAAGACCCAGCGGATTACCGATGGCTAATACTTGTTCACCAACACTTAGCTTTTCAGAGTCACCAAATTCAGCTACCTTTTTCACATTGCTTCCATCAATTTTTAATACAGCCAAGTCTGTTAATGGATCTGTTCCAACCAGTTTCGCAGTTATCCTTGAACCATCTGCCAATGACACTTCAATGGTATCTGCATTCTCAATAACATGATTATTCGTAACAATGAATGCATCATTACCGGACTTTTTAAAGACAACCCCTGAGCCCGTGCCGCTCTCCTGGCTGTTATTTGATTCCTCATTTGTTGCAGGTTGACGATAATCATAATAGTTGGTGGAGTTCTGTATATTAACAACGCCTACAACTGCCGGAGATACTTCCTCAATCATTTGAATTAATTCAGAAGTCGTCTTGGTTGTATCTATAATCTTTAATCCTTCTTCATCATTTACTTTATCATTTGTAGCAATCGCTGTTTTTACAGAACCTGACCCGTCAGGAAGTAAACCTGATAAATCGACAAAGCCAAAGTAAGAACCTGCACCCAAGGCTACTGTTCCACCTAGAATCGCAGTAATGAATGGCGTCAGCCATCTGTTTCTTCTTTTCTTCTTCCCAACCGTTCTTAGCTCCAGTTCATCATCTTCTCTAGAAGCAAGAGGCTGCGTTTCTGGCAAAGAATCATTGAGTGGGCTCTTTTGTTCAAGGGCACTCTCTTCGTCATTTTCTGGACGTAATTCATGATACCCGCGGTACGAAATGAATTCCTTTTCAATATCTTGTTCATTTTGCATTTCAGACTTCTCTTTACTCTCCTGATTAGCAGCATCTATTGGTTTATCTAAATGTTCATAATCACGGCGGTTATTATTCTCCATTGAAAATCCTCTCCTTGCCCATTAGACTGTCTATTTAATATATTACGATAATTATAGTAAAATTGCATTTCTGTTCTTTACACTATCACTTTACTAACTGTATGTGTCAGTAAAATGTCAGATAAACAGTAAATTATTTAAAATTTCTAATCGCTTATAAAAAATAAAAAGCTGCCCATTTCCATAGGCAGCTAGCTTTTAGTCTTTATTCCTTATTATAGTCGTCTCAGCACTTTGTAATCCGGCTTCAGGACCTAGGAATTCGGGACATAAGCATAGCCTCTGCGGGGGAGGACATTCCCCTCCGTGCCCCTGTCTTATGCTCCTCATTCCTGGACAAGGCCCTTCAGCACTTTGTTTAATCCGGCTTCAAAGACTAGGAGCTCAGGACTTTTTATATAAAGGTATTATAATGGTAAAGGTTGTTCCTTCTTTGCTGCTTTTTGTTAATACTAAATCACCATCCATGGCATTGGCCAGCATTCTACTGAATGGCAATCCCAATCCTAGACCACGGATTGTGTATTTTTTTTCTTCCCCACGATAAAAACGTTCAAATATTAAGTCTTGTTCAGCAAGAGGCACTCCGGTACCGCTGTCCTGCACATCAATAGCGGCAAAGTTCTCGTCACGCTTATAGACACGAACTTCTATCGTTCCCTCTCCCTGTATGGCCTGCTTGGCATTATTCATAAGATTAATGATAATTTGTTGCAAACGGAGAGGGTCAGCTGATACTGTCATTTCTTCTTTAGGCAGTTTTACTGTTGCCTTAACAGATTGATCCTCCTGTACAATTTCCCATTGATAGATCATTTCTTTTATGACTTCTCCAATTTGAACCGACTTTCTATTAACTGGGATTGCATTAGCTGTAAAAGAGTTAAACTCCAATAGGTCCCCCACCATTTTTTGCATACGAGTCGTTTCCTGCAAAGATATCGCCAGAAACTCTTTTGCTTCTTCCCCTGTTACAACGTCATCATTTACAGCCTGAAGTAAACCACTGATAGAAGTGACAGGCGTTTTTAATTCATGTGTAACGCCCGCCAGCAATTCTGCCCTCATTGCTTCCAGCTGCTCTAATTTAATCGCCATTTCTTTAAAGGAATGAACAAGATCATAAACTTCCTGTTCGTTTACCTCTTCAATAAGTTCAATATTATAATTACCTTTTTGAACCTGCTTAGCTGCCTCAGCTACATTCTCAATCGGCTTAACCAATCTTTTCGATAGAAAGTAAATCGCAACCCATCCGAGCAAGGCTAAACTTATAATCATAATCAAAAGTAATTTGTATTCTTGATCTACTGCAGTTAACTCATCCTCAGATTGCATAACTACAATCCAACCAATTACTGTATCATTCACAATCAGAGGCCGCTTAACCAGATAATAATCCATACCGCCTATATTGTTTAATTGTTTCACTTCATCCTCGCTATTAAGCAGTGCAGGTGCAAATGAAGATACATTAAGGTGGTTACTTGAACGATTCTCTATTAGTATTTTTCCATTGACATCTGCTACATAAATAGATGGGTTTCCGCTAACCTCCAATAGTTTTTTCCGATTTGAGAAAACTTTGGGGTTCTGTTCTGGCAGGATGTCAGTCCCAACTGTCTGATCCAATATCCGCGCCGCCACTTCCTCAGCTAAATATTTATTAATATCCAGGTTCTTATTAAGAGTGGACTGCCTAATAATGATTCCTGTAACAAACCCTATAACAATAAGTCCAATAAACAGAGTAACCAGATACCTCGTCGTCCAGTATTTCAATAAACTGACACGTTTAGTTTGATGATTTTCCCTTTTCAGGTTCAATCTCCTTAAAAACTCCATTTGATTAATGTTTTTTTTCATAGACACTTAATTGATACCCCAATCCTCGCAGAGTTTTAATTTCTCCTTCAGATGAAGGCCAATTTTGCAGGGACTTTCTCAGCCTTTTGATGGACAAATCAACTGCCCGGTCACTACCTTCGTAATCCATTCCCCATACATGATCAATTAATTGATCCCTCGTAAATAGTTGATTTGGGTGCTGAGCCAGGAAAATAAGCAGAGAGAGATCGCGCGGAGTTAAGTCAAGCTCAACCCCATTTAATGTGATGGTATGAGCTTTCATATTAATGCATAAGGCACCAAACTGCTTCTTTTCCTTATCATCAATGACTTGTATGGATCTTCTTAAAACTGCCTGGACACGGGCAACTACTTCATCTCCAATGAAAGGTTTAGTGATATAGTCGTCGGCCCCATCATTCAAGCCTGTGAGCCTGTAATTGATATCGCCAAGTGCTGTGAGCATGATAACTGGGCATGTGCTTTTCGTACGAATTTCTTTTAATATATCCCACCCACTCATACCCGGGAGCATTACATCAAGCAAAACAAGATTTGGTTGAAACTCCTCAAATTTAGCAATGGCTTCTGCACCTGTAAATACCTGCTCAACTTCGTAGTTTACTTTCTTCAAGTATGCCTTTAAAACCTGGCTGATAGCCTTTTCATCTTCCACAATTAAAATCTTTTGCATCTAATGCTCACTCCTCTGAGTAAAAAGATAGGACAAAAATCCCCGAGTAACTCGGAGATTTTCATTAAAACGTAGATTTTCTTATTGGGGCAAATGTGCGCTTGTATTATTAACAATCGTTATTTCGCCTTTAGAAAGACGAATCGTTTGGTCTGCAATGTCAGCAATATGATGATCATGCGTTACGATAATGACACATTTGTTTTCCTCATGTGCCAGTTGCATAAATAACTTAATGATATCCTGAGCGGTATCCTCATCCAGATTTCCGGTCGGCTCATCCGCAACGATTAAATCGGACTTACAAGAAAGGGCTCGGGCAATGGAAACACGTTGCTGCTGTCCGCCACTCAATGTTAGTACCTTTTGCCCTGCCTGTTTTTCATCGATACCCACTTTTCTAAGCATCTCAAGTGCATACTGTTTTTTGTCCTTAACTTTATTGCCGGTAATCTCCATGGCTGTAATGACATTTTGTAAAGCTGTCATATAAGGTAATAAATTATAAGCCTGGAAAACAATTGATACATACTTATTTCGAAAGGTCGTGTATCCAATTTTTCTAATATCTTTACCTTCGTATAAGACCTGTCCGTCTTTCGGAGCATCCAACGCACTCGCCAACGCCAGCAGCGTGGTTTTACCCGAACCGGATGGGCCGACTATAGCATAAAATAATCCCTTATTAAAAGATACATTAATTTTCTTTACTATATCATGCTGTTTATTATTATGTCTGTACCAATAACTTAAATCCTTAAACTCCAATAATGCGCTCATTTATATTCCTCCTAATCCTGTCTAGAAAGTATTGCCTTTGGCTGCAATCGAAGTATAGATAATGATGGAATCAATGTGGCCAGGATGGCAATCAGTAACCCAATACCGGTTAACACGCCAAGGTCGGAAGCCGTTACTTTAACATCTAGATCATCCACTTGAGCTGTTTCTGCCTGTACCTGATTCGCTCCTTCAGGACCGTTTCCTCCTCGATCCATTCCTGGACCCATGCCGCCTCCCATTTGCATTCCTTTACCGCCAAATGGATCATTGGTGGATTGTGTCTCCGTTTCAACTTGCTGGGATAATAATTGGTCACCAATTTTATCAGCTGCTAGATTACCCGTTACGGCAGATATACCAAGAGCAAACACAGCGATTATTAATATTTCAACAATAAATTGCCCAATCAGCTTGCTTTTCTTCTCACCAATAGCAAGCAGTACACCCATCTCATATTTGCGTTCCCGGATACCAAGCATGACAATCAATCCTAGAATGATAGCACCCGCGATGGTTACAAGATATACAACGTTCTTAGAGAAGGAGGCTACATTGTTAATCGGTTCAACCATCTGTTGATAGAGCTGGTCATTAGCATCCAATTTAAATACGTCCGTATCAATGGCTCCGGTCGCTTCCGCATCCTTAATAAAAGAATCCGTATCTGCTGGATCATTCATATAATAGACTGCACTTTCGATCGTATCCTCGTAATCTTCACCCTTCAATTCATTGACTAGTGTATATGGCACATATACTTTGTTATACGGATTCATAGCCGTAAAATTCATCATCCCTGAATCAGTTGATGTTGAAGAAGTTTTATAAATACCGATTATCTCAACTTCAACCGTTGTATCTTCATCTGTCGCAGAGGATATCTCTAATTGATCCCCGACAGCCAATTCATTTTCCTCAGCCAGTGTCTCTTCAATAATGGCTACCTTTTTAGTTAAATGATCTTCTAAAATATGAGTGCCTTCTACCATTTCGGCATCTCCATCCATAAACTCGCTTGTTGTATCTGTAAAGGCGACTCCTTGAAGACTAATATCAGTATCGGCCATGCTTGAACCGCCGCCGCCTCCTCCAAATCCTGGACCTCGACCATTCTGGTTCGTTTCATTTGTTGTGCTTGTTGACTCTGTTTCTATTGGATCAAAATTTCCTGCTACTCCAAATGTAGTAGAATAGTAGTTATATCCTTTAATTTGTGACAAAGATAATAATTCATTCGCATCGTTAACCGCGACAGGCTCTTCCATCAATCTAACTGGTTCTCTATTTCCACTGTTTTCTTGATTTTCACGCTCCTGCCGTTGCTGTTCCATTAGTTTTTCACGATCTGCACTAAGTGTAACTTCACTGCCAAGACTCTGTTTTGCGAGCTCTGCTGATTTGTTTGCTGCTGTCTGAATGGAAAGACCTGATAACACAAGCACACAAATAGCAGTAAATATAACCAACTGTAAAATGCTCTTCCCTTTTCTGGCTTTTACACTTAAAAAAGCCCTTTTAATAAAATTCATCTTACTCATCCTCTCTGACAATCTATAACAGGTAAATAGTTCGAAAAGCTTTTCTATAAACAAACTATATGACCATAATGTGTCGGTAAAATGTCAGTCAAAACATTTTTTAAAGCCCGCTATATTACTCTGAAAGTCTTTACAATTGACGTTTGAAATGTTGATTTTGTACAGTTGAAAAGTACATAACTATTACGTAACCGCTTGATACATAAATCTGTGTAACATCCTGAGCACTTTTACTCCATTCAAGTATTTTAAGCGGTTTTAGAGGAGAAACGCATGGAAAATAAAAAAGTATTGCCCCTTCTATTCCTTGTCATGTTTTTAGTTATGGTTGGCTTCGGCATTATCATTCCGGTCCTTCCTTTCTTAGCAGAAGAGGTTGGCGGTACGCCTACTCAGCTTGGCTTTTTAATGGCGACCTATTCGTTAATGCAATTAATCTTTGCTCCGGTTTGGGGGAAGATATCGGATCGGATTGGCAGAAAACCAGTCATGTTAATCGGCATTTTTGGCCTGGCCTTATCATTCTTCATCATGGCAATGGCCGATTCATTGTGGGTCATGTTTGTAGCACGGATCATTGGCGGTATCCTTTCTTCTGCCAATATGCCAACAACGATGGCCTATGTTGCGGATATTACAACGGAAGAGGATCGTGGAAAAGGAATGGGGATTATCGGTGCTGCAACTGGGTTAGGCTTTATCTTTGGTCCCGCTATTGGGGGAATTCTTTCAAAATCAAGCTTAAATACCCCCTTCTTAATTGCCGGAATCCTTTCGACTTTCACCTTCCTGTTAGTTCTCATCATCTTGAAAGAATCCTTGCCTGCTGAACAACTAGGGAAGCAGAAATCGACGAACCATTCGATGTGGAAAAACTTCACCGGTGCAGTCTCCATTCTTTTTGTGCTTCAATGCATTGTATCTTTGTCCATGGCTGGTCTTGAAACAACATTTGCTTATTTTGCCGCTAAAAGGGCAGGAATTGATACCGTTCAATTAGGCTATATTTTTATGGTGATGGGGTTTGGCAGCGCAATTGTACAGGGAGGGCTCATTGGTATCATGACGAAGAAATGGGGAGAAGGTCGCGTCATTCAAATTGGGCTAGTCGTATCCGTTATTGGGTTTATCCTGATCCTATTCACTAATAGTTTCTGGACAGCTACAATCTTTTTGACCATCTTTGGCTTGGGGAACGGGGTCATTCGTCCAGCTGTTACTGCATTATTGACGAAGACTTCAAAAGGGGGGCATGGCGGTTCAACCGGACTTCTTTCATCCTTTGATTCCCTGGGCAGAATCATTGGCCCTCCACTTGGAGGTTTATTGTACTCCTATTCGATTGGGCTCCCTTATATTTCAGGAGCGATTCTTACCTTAGGAGCTCTGTTGCTTTATCAAATTTACCATGCTCAAGTACGAAATGTTCAAGCACTATAAATATTGATTGTATGTTTGCCGCCGGGTCAGCACCGGTGGCTTTTTTGTTTTAGGAGATATCAATTTACTCAATATGAGGAAGCATTGGCTGGATCTTGGACGGATTCAGCTGGATTACCCCTGCTTTCCGCTGGATTTTTTGCTGATTCGGCTGGATTCCTCCTGTATTCGGCTCAATTATGTGCTTAATCGGCCGGATTAACCAGAATATACCAAGCAAAAAAATCGATAACGGCCTATTTTCGCTGAAATAGTCTATTTACCAAGCTCGGAATGCTTTATCACTTGTTCTCTAAACCAATGGGAGGAATTTCGAGTGAATTATAGAATAGGTATATCATATGATCAGAATCCTCTTATTCCCTACATATAAAATCAAACAATACTCATCCATTACCTAAAGGTACATCGTAGTAAATAAGAATATTGGTGTTCTTAAAATAAAATCTTGATAAATCTATTCCCCCAAGATTTATCTACTTGTGAATAGGAGGAATGCTTTTTATGAACAGTCCAATTTAACCCCCCCTGTTAATCGATTGAGTGATTTTAAAAGAATGGGGGATATTTAAATGAATAAAAACTTCAATTTATTACTCACTGGTCAATCGCTTGCCAATATGGGTGACATTCTTTATACAGTGAGTATAATCAACTTAATTTTCACGTTAACCGACTCGGCAACCGCAGCCTCTTTTGTACCATTTACAATTACGACCTGCATGTTTATATCTAGTTTATTGACACCTTTGTTATTCGGAAAAATCAGCCTAAAGTGGTTGATGACAGGTTCACAAATAGGGAAAACCATTTTGCTTATTTTTTTAGGTTTCTTGTTAATCGTCATAACGGAATCTACTTTTTATTGGATATTTCTACTTATCGGATTGATTGCATTCCTCGATGGGTGCGCCAATCCGATCAGGCAAACCTTGATCCCCTACTTTGTGAAATCAGATCAACTGCTAAAAGCGAATGGAATTAGCGAAACCGTCACCCAATTTGTACAGACCATTATGTGGTTTATAGGCAGTTTATTCTTGATTTTCCTAAGTTCACAACAATTAATTTGGGTTGTTGGATGCCTATTTGCCCTAGCAAGTATTTTGCTGTCTTTTTTGGATCATGTCCCTAGCAAACAACCTATCTATCAAAGCGGGAAATTAGCTCAAATTCAAAAAGGCTGGAAAACAGTATCTACTACACCTATATTAAGAAAAATCGTAAAGGTGGATATTCTTGAAACGATTGCTGGGACAGTTTGGATTGCGGCGATTATCTTGATTTTTGTCGGAGATGCCTTAAATAGTGATGAAAAATGGTGGGGATTTATTAACGGTGCTTACTTTTTGGGTTTAATAGCTGGCAGCGTCTACTGTGTGAAATACTCCACCTTTATTGAAAAAAGGTTAGGAAATGTCATTTTAATAAATTTGTTGGCGACATTCCTGATAACTATACTATTTAGTATGAACAGTATTCCTATTGTCGCCTTATTCCTATCTTTATGCGTAGGGATTGTCGGACAAATCAAGAACATTCCGCAACAAACCATCATCCAATCCAGTGTAGGGAAGGATGAACTATCAACGGTATATACTTCTTTAGGAGCTGTCTCTACTGGCATTTTTGGTATCTCCTCATTATTAATGGGAATCATAGCAGATTTAATGGGGGTCAGATTCGTATTCCTGATTTCCGGTCTATTACTTGCCTGGGCTAGTATCATCATTTTCCAAAATAAAGAGCTATTCGTCAGAAATGTTATGGAGTAAACCATTCGTGCGGAGCAACTAAGGAGAAATCCAGTGCCCGCACTTTCTTTATATGAAAAGATAAGGAGATAAAAGTATATTGAATTGGCAATTGGACAAACCTCTTAGTAAAGTCATACCCTTATATTTAGAGATGCGATATTATTCGATATTCTATTTTAAAAGCACCTTCTAAAATCAGGCTTATCTTCCAACCACCAAAGATAGCCATGCTTTTTATGTGAAGCTGATTAAAGCAAGAAGGAATATGATTTTTTATAGAGAATTGAATATATATCAAAATAATTAAGAACTTGGAGATTTCCTATGGAATTTATAATAGATAAAGAGTATTTCAATCAGGCATTATCTGATGTTAGCAGAGCAGTAACAACAAAGTCGCTTTTACCCATTTTGAGCGGAATCAAGATAGTAGCACATCATGATGGTTTAATTTTGATTGGCAGCAATACGAATATAATAATAGAAAGAAAAATCCCCTTAGAAATGAAGGGAGAGATTATTTTAGAAGTAGTTGAACCAGGCTGTGCAGTCCTTCCATCAAAATACTTATGTGAAGTGGTAAAAAAATTATCGGAGGACATTCATATTAAGGTGAGTGGAAATAAATCAGCCACTATTCAATCAGGTGAAGTCATGGTCTACCTAAATGGATTTAATCCCGGCGAGTATCCTACTTATCCTTCCATTGATACAGATCCTTTTATACAGATAAACAACTCTACCTTAATAGAAATAATCAATCAAACTACATTTGCCGTTTCCAACAGTGATACTAGACCTGTTCTAACTGGCGTTAATATGTCTTTTAAAGACAACAAGCTTACTTGCATCGCAACTAATTCACATCGACTGGTTTTAAGGGAAATACCCATACACTCCCGAATTGAAGCGTCTTTCATTGTTCCTGGCACCAGTCTTACTGAGCTCACAAAGTTAATGAATAGTGAAGAAGGTTTTATACATTTTCACATAACGGACAACTATATCGTATTCAAATCACCAACTACCTCTTTTTATTCCAGACTAATTGAAGGTAATTTTCCTGGCATATCTAAACTTATTCCAACAGACTCTAAAACCGTTATCATACTGGATACAGTAAAGCTGTTAAAGGGCATTGATCGGGCTCGTCTGTTTGCAAGTGTATGGAAAAATAACAATATATTTATTGAAATGCGAAATGGAAAACAACTAAAGATTTCTTCCAACTCAACAGAAATAGGGAAAATAGTAGAAGTATTGGATATCAATATGATTCAGGGGGAGAAAGAATTAAGCCTTTCTCTTGATGGAGAATTTCTGCTCGATGCCTTGAAAAATATCAAAGAAAGTGAAATAAAAGTAAGTTTTGATGGATCTTTTAGACCGGTTTTAATTGAACCTGTTAATGATCCATCTTATCTTCATCTCATTTCACCAGTACGATCCTATTAAAAACACTTTACATATAACAAAAAACTAACGGCCGCTCAGATTAGCAACCGTTAGTTTTTTTATTGAATCTTATTTTCAACTGCCTGACATACTTCCTCTGCAGTAAGACCATCCGCATTAATGACTGAGCCTTTCATGGCGGTATCCTGCATACCCATTACGTTATTATCCAGGCCGGTTACAACACAGCAATCGCACCCTTCTGTGTCATATTCCTGTTTTAATTCAATTACATTATGCCCTTTATCACGTAAAGCTTGTTGAACATCTGATAAAGATTGCTCCACACCAATTTTAGCCATAACATCCACCTCCTTCTTCTGTAAATTGTCCATTGGTACAATAATTTATTCAAAAAAAACGTAGAATGATGAGCATATGAATAACATTATTTCTAACATAGTATTATGTATTACAATCTTGTTAATATTTGAGCAAATCCATTTACATTTAACCAAAATAATACTATTATTCAATAAAAAGGAAGAAGAGTGGTGTAAAAATGAAATCTACGGGGATAGTTAGAAAAGTAGACGAGCTCGGCAGAATTGTACTCCCAATTGAACTAAGAAGAACTCTTGATATAAATATAAAAGATTCCATCGAGATTTTTACGGATGAGGATAAAATTATTCTACAAAAATACACTCCGGGTAAAGCATGTGCCATCACCGGAGAAGTGAGCAACCAAAATATCTCCCTGGCCAATGGAAAACTAATATTAAGTCAAGATGGAATACGAATTTTAAGCTCTGAATTAAACCGAATCCTAGAAAAGTAAAAGGGCGATTCTTTATCGCCCTTTACCTCGAATTCAAGAGATTTTTAAAATTGTACAAAAAAGCATGAGTCCAGTATAGTACCGAACTCATGCCTACAGGTTATCAAATCTTTAGAGTTGAATTCTCTTCTAAAAATAGGACCTAATCTTCTTTTTTTATCAAATCCTCAATAGAGTCTACATCCATGTAAGTAGGAACAACAAGTCCACTCTTGGCACCTTTTAGATTTGGACCTAGGTCGATTAAATCTTCCTTATACTTATCATAGTAGGCTTTATGAGTTAATGGCAGCCAAGCCGCAACCATGGCATCTGCTTTTTGATTGGCAATTGATGCATACATCGGTCCAACTTCTACCTGCTTTAATTCCGGACTATATCCATGCATTCTTAATACTTCACCAATAACATTTGTTGATGCGATCTCTGACTCCCAGGCAACATAGATTAGACTAATACTTTGTCCTTCTCCCTTTTCTGCACCTGTCAGCCATTGATCCACTTTATTTGGATATTTTTCAATCCATTCGGTTGCTGCCTCTTCTGGAGTCATTCCACCTTCCATATTCACCATTACCTCTTCCATATCAGCTGGAGTCCAGTAAAATTGATCTAAGATTTGTTCTGCTCCGGGCAACTCTTCTTTCAAGCCTTTTCGGACTAATGTATTAATATTTTCACTATCACCATATACATTCTTAGGATCATCTAAATATTTCAAATCATATTTTTGGAACTTCCAATGCGGTGTCCAACCTGTCAGAACAATTGGATCCTGATTATCGTAAGCTTTTTGAAGCTCAGCAACCATAGCAGCAGATGATCCTTCCTGTAAAGTCCAGTCTTTTTCCAGTTCATATTTCTTCAACACTTCTTCAGTTGCTGACATAATTCCTGCTCCAGGCTCGATGCCAACGATCTTATAATCCACCTGATCGCCTACATAGGCACTATCTTTCGTGCCTGTTTCTGCAGATGAAGATACTGCAATATAAGCATATCCTCCAAGAAAGACTAAAATTAAGAAACCATAGACCCATTTCTTAGAAATTACTTTTTCATATACAGGAGTTCTAAGGTTTTGCGATACTCTATCCAAAATAATTGCAATGATGACAAGTGCTAGTCCAGCTTCAAATCCTTCACCTACCGCAATTTGTGAAACGGCACGGTATACCTCAGCACCTAATCCAGGTGCACCAACAAGGGATGCCATAACCACCATAGATAAAGAAAGCATGATACTTTGATTGATTCCAGCCATAATAGTGGAAACAGCCAATGGCAATTGGACTTTCGTAATTTTTTGCCATGTGGTGGAACCAAAGGCTTGTGATGCTTCAATTAAATCTCCCGGAACTTCCCTGATTCCTAAATTCGTCATTCGAATCGTCGGCGCAACAGCAAAAATGAAAGAGGCCACGATTCCAGGAACGACTCCAATTCCAAAGAAAAGGATCGCAGGAATCAGATAAACAAAGCCTGGCATTGTTTGCATAAAATCCAGGATCGGCATAATGATTCTCTTTACAATATTACTTTGTGATGCCCAAATACCAATCGGAACTCCGATAATAACCGTAATCAGAACGGATGCCAATACTAATGCTAATGTTTGAATCATAGCATCCCAAAGTCCCAGATTATCAATCAGTAATAATCCTATAAATGTTAATAAGGCCATTCCCCAATTATTTGTATAAAAAACTAGCAGCGTAATCAGGATAATTAATATAATAGAAGGCCCTAAGCCCAGTACCTCCACACTTGTATCTATAATGGTTTGAATAACGATTGAGACCCAATTAAAAAATGGTCCACATACTTCTGTCACCCAATCAACAAAACGGTCTACTCCAGCAGCTATCGGTAATTTTTCTAGGTTCATTGACTTTCCTCCTTATCTTGGAGTACATCTTTGTTGCCAGCCAATGCTCCAATAACAACACCACGTACAAGAACACCCTTCAATCTGTTAGCCTCATCAACAATTGCTAAAGGAATTTGGGCATTTGCCATATCGTCAAGCAAATCAGATAGAATAGTATTTTCCAATGCTGTTGGCACTTCTTTTGTCATGATCTCTTCGATAGGGATTTGCTTTAGTATAGCTTCTCTTGCCTGATCGGCAGATAGCGCCCCAAGCAATGTCTGTCTACGGTCTACAATAAATATACTGGAGTATCCCCTATCCTTCATAATTTGCAGGGCAACACGAGGACCTCTATCAATTGTAATACGTTCCGCCCGTGTCATAATCGAAGACGCTGTCAGAACATGCGACAAATCAATTCCTTCAATAAATCGCTCCACATAATCATTAGCAGGATTCATCATGATTTCTTCAGGAGTTCCCACTTGAATGACCCTGCCATCACGCATCAAGGCGATCCGGTCACCTATTCTTAAAGCTTCATCCAAATCATGTGTAATAAACACAATGGTTTTTTTGTAATTATCCTGTATTTCCAGCAGCTCATCCTGCATGCTTTTACGGATAAGAGGATCAAGGGCACTAAACGCCTCATCCATAAGAAGAATATCTGTATCACTGGCTAAAGCTCTCGCAAGCCCAACACGCTGCTGCATCCCGCCACTCAACTGGGATGGATATTGATCTTCATATCCTTTTAGGCCAACCACTTCTAGTGATTCCATTGCCTTCTGTTTTCGTTCCTGTTCGGGTATATTTTGAATTTCCAATCCATACTCTGTATTTTCCAGGATCGTTTTATGAGGGAATAGGGCGAAGTTTTGAAACACCATGCTAATTTTCTTTCTTCTGGTTTCACGTAATTCAGCCGGTGACATGTTGACTATATTCTCATTATCAATCAAAATCTCACCGGATGTCGGAGCAATAAGACGATTTAACATTCGAATTAACGTGGATTTCCCACTCCCCGATAATCCCATAACTACGAATATTTCCCCTTCATAGATATCAAGATTTACTTTGTTAACACCAATGGTACATCCCGTTTTCTTTAAGATATCTTTTTTTGAAACGCCCTGATTCAATAGATCCATTGCAGATTGCGGAGATTTACCAAACACCTTTACGACATTTTTTATACTTATTTTTGACTGCAAACAACCACTCCTTTTATGTATTTTTTTAGTCAAAACTATTTCCCCACTTATTACTATAGCTCATTTAGGGAAATTCTAAACTTTTTTGCTCTTATAAACTCTTTTTACTCCTGATTAACACAAAAAAACCCCTCTTGCATGAGGGGCTTTTGCATTCAATATACCTATAAATTTATTCTTCTTCACCAATTATTTTTACTTCTGTTTCCAGACTGACACCATAATTAGCTTTAACCGTATCCTGTACATGTTTGATTAATGCCAGATAGTCAGTAGCCGTTGCATTTCCAGTATTGATGATGAAACCAGCATGTTTTGTAGATACCTGAGCTCCGCCAATTTGAGCACCTTGCAGACCGCTATCCTGAATAAGTTTACCAGCAAAATAGCCTGGAGGACGTTTAAATACACTTCCACAGGACGGATATTCGAGTGGCTGCTTGGACTCCCTTAAAAACGTTAACTCATCCATTTTTTCTTTAATTACGTTTACATCTCCCGGCACCGGTGCAAAACGGGCTTCAAGAACGAGATAATTTTGCTTAGCAATCAAACTGCTGCGGTAAGTAAGCTCCATCTCATCTTTTGTCAGTGTAAGAAGTTCACCCTTCTCATTTAATACGACAGCTGACTCAATGACCTGTGATATTTCCCCGCCATAAGCGCCTGCATTCATATATACAGCTCCACCAACTGATCCGGGAATACCGCACGCAAACTCAAGGCCAGTTAACTTCTGTTCTAAAGCAAATCTGGATACATTAATAATAGTTGCACCACTCTGTGCTATAATTTTTCCGTCTTCCATATAAATCTTTTCTAAATGACTTAGTATCAGGACAATCCCTCTGATTCCACCATCTCTAATAATTAAATTAGACCCATTTCCTAAAATGGTCAGCGGAATATCATTCTTATGGGCATATAGAATCGTATTTTGAACTTCTTCATAGGTTGTTGGTAACACTAGAAAGTCAGCATTCCCACCTGTTTTAGTAAAAGTATATTCACGTAAAGGTTCATCCTGTTTAATATGTTCTGTCTGAATAATCTGTTGCAATTCTTCAACTATTTTTTGTTTATTCATACTCTCAACCTTCTGAATTTATATTTGTCATATCTTATTATATACATGAATCACGATAGAAAATCACTGCAAATGGTTGGAAAATCATGAAAATCATCTTTCCATGACCATACTAATTAGCCATCCATGCGTCACTTTCTTTTAATCTCAATAATTATCATACTATAAATGTATCTGATTAAAAAACAGTATATTTTCTTATTCATTTATTCCTATACATACAGAGTTCAACGAAATGTATTCTTTATGTATATGATAATAAATCAATCTAATGAGCAAAAGTGAAAAAGCATCATCCTTATGGATGATGCGAAACTCGTACTTTTTTAAGCCCTCTTAAGCTCTAATCTCCGCGCAATCTGTGATAACCCATAATTGACAACGAAATACATAAGTGCAATAAGGATTAGGACGGGGTAAATATAGTTCCCATTTTGAGCGTAGATGATTTGTCCGTTATGTGTCAGTTCAGGCAAGGCGATAATAACCGCTAATGATGTATCTTTTAATAAGGAAATAAACTGACTGACGATAGGAGGAACCATATTGCGTAAGGCCTGTGGCAAAATAATATGAATAAGAGTCTGCATATAATTGAGCCCTGATGAACGAGCCGCTTCTATATGACCTTTTGGCACGGAGTTTAAACCGCTTCGAATAATTTCCGATATCATAGCAGATTCAAAAGTCGTTAACGCCAATATGGCAGCGGTCGTTACACTCATATCCAAGGACCAGCTTCTGCTAGGATCCTGTAAGCCAAAATAAACAAAGAAAATAATTAAGATTAATGGCAGATTCCTGATGGTTTCCACCAGAACAGCGACTACATTTGATAACACCGGTATCTTGGCATAGCGGATGATGCCCAATATCCCTCCTATAAGAAAACTAAGGATAATTGAAATAACAGCAACCTCTAATGTAACAAGAAAACCATCTAATAAAAATTTGAGATTATCGGGCGTATATGCTCCTGCAAAATCCATGATTACGCCTCCTTACGAACTTTTTGCCAGGTGTTTTTCTAAATAGCCAACACCTAAACTGAGTGGAATAGTTAGAATCAAATAGAATACAGCAACAAACACATAAACATCGAACACGACAAATGTGTGAAGAGAAATCAAATCAGCTTGATACATTAATTCACCCCCGGCAATAACAGCCAGAATCGATGAATTTTTAACTAGATTGATAAATTGATTTCCTAATGGAGGAATAACTATTTTGATCGCTTGAGGTAAAATAACCATTCTCATAGCCTGTCCATAGGTTAAACCTGAAGAACGCGCCGCTTCCATTTGCCCTTTATGTACAGAAAGAATCCCTGCCCGAATGGCTTCTGCAATAAACGCAGCCGTATAAATCGTTAAGGCTAACGAACCTGCCGCAAAACCTGGCATCTTGGCCCCATAGTAAAAGATAAATGCAATGATCAACAATGGGATATTTCGTACAAACTCAACATAGGCTGTACCAACCCAATTCAGCGGCTTGAATGGTGCAATCCTTATCACGGCTATAATCGCTCCTAATAAAAAGCTTCCCACAAGAGCCAAGAGACTAATTTGTATCGTTTTGTAAAAACCATCTAAATACATATCCATATTTTCTGTGAGTATCGAAAAATCCAGCAATTATTTCACTCCTCTTAATCAATCAGGATGAGCTTTCTGCCCATCCTGACCGGAGAAATTATTTATTTTTTAATCCATTTGTTGAAAATCTCATCATAAGTTCCGTTCTCTTTAATCGTTTTAAGTGCTTTATTTAATTCATCCACTAATTCACTATTACCTTTTTTAACCGCAATGCCATAAGGCTCTTCTGTAAATTGACCGCCAACTAATTCATAGGAAGGGTCTTCAGCAACCATTCCATAAAGGATAGAATCATCCGTAGTTAGGGCATCCCCTTGTCCAGATTTAAGGGCAGTAAAGGCTTCAGCATAGTTTTCATATTGAAGAACTTCTGTATCCGGTGCTTTTTCAGCGATATTAACAGCAGACGTAGAACCTTTAACTGCAAGAACTTTCGTACCTGCTTTTAAATCATCAATACTTTTGATTTTACTTCCCTTTTTAACAAGCAAGGATTGCCCTGCTTCAAAATATACATCTGTAAAATCCACTTCTTTTTTACGTTCTTCTGTAATGGTCATTGTGGCAACTACAGCATCAATCTTTCCATTTTGAAGGAGTGGAACACGAGTTTTAGAGGTTACTTCCGTGAATTCGACTTTATTTTCATCTCCAAGAATTTCTTTAGTCAGTGCTTTGGCAATATCAATATCAAAGCCTTCCACTTCGCCAGTACTTGTATTCTTTAATCCAAACAGGCGAGTATCATTTTTTACACCAAAGACGATTTTATCCTTATCCTTGATTTTCCCCAGACCGTTTTCAGCAGATCCTCCTGTTTTTTCATCCTCTTTGCCGCAAGCTGCCAACATCAATACAGCCATAATCGAAATGATAGATACCTTCCAAAACTTTTTTAGTGACATTCTTTTTCCCCCTTATTAATGATTTAATATACGGCTCAAGAATGTACGAGCCCTTTCTTCTTCTGGGTTCGTAAAAAATTCAGCCGGTGTTGATTCCTCTAAAATCTTCCCTTCATCCATAAAGACAATACGATTGGCAACCTCTTTCGCAAAGCCCATTTCATGTGTAACAACAACCATTGTCATGCCTTCCTTTGCTAATGCCTTCATAACATCTAACACTTCGCCAATCATCTCAGGATCGAGAGCTGAAGTTGGCTCATCAAAGAGCATTATTTCCGGATTCATCGCTAATCCCCTCGCAATGGCTACACGTTGTTGCTGTCCACCTGAAAGCTGGGCTGGATATGCATTCGCCTTGTCAGGAATACCTACTTTTTCGAGATAGATTTTTGCAGTTTTTACAGCTTCCTTTTCAGATTTACCTAAAACCTTTATAGGAGCCAATGTAATATTTTGAAGTACTGTTTTATGAGGATACAAATAAAAATGTTGAAAAACCATTCCAATTTCACGACGGATTTTATTAATATCTGTCTTCTTATCATTGACCGAAATATCATTGACTTTTAAAGTACCGCTATTAATACTCTCCAACCGATTAATACATCTGAGCATCGTACTTTTACCAGATCCAGAGGGACCAATGACGACTACAACTTCACCCTTATCAATTTGTAGATTTATATCTTTCAAAACATGAAAATCACCAAAATACTTATTCACCTGATCAAAAACAATCAACGTTCTTCCCCCTTGCAAATACTTACCTCAATATTTTTTATTTTCAGAAATTATATGGGTTATTTAGAATTATATGTATATAAAGTTGGCTCGTCAACCAAATTATTCCACTGATTGCCATTTTTCGGAATAATACTACTTATTACTACCTACTTTATATTTCGTGATCAATCTATTAAATTAAATTATTTTATTATCTAGGAATACATATTTTTATCATTATCAGAAGCAGGGATTTAAAACGATTAAATATAGTTTAGTGAATGCATTGCATTGAAGTTTCGTTTGGATTTAAGTTGCTGTACTACGAAGTCTATTACTGTGAAGGGATTAATATGTGGGATCGGTCTATTGTGGTATATTCAAAACAAATAAAAAAGTAAAATAGAGTGACAAATAAATCAAGTTGCCCAATTCTATTTTACCTTCATTCATAAATATTATAAATATTCCTAGAAAATTAGGACATTATCAATCATATAGTATTACAAAAAACTCAGAGTCTATTTAAACCAACCTTTTTCTTTAAATCGAGAGATGGCTTCTATTCGATTACTGACGTCTAATTTATCAAGGATAACGGATATATAATTACGAACCGTTCCTGTCGTTATATATAATTGTTTGGCAATTTCCTTTGTATTTTTTCCGTCTGCAATTAACCCCAAAACTTGTTGTTCACGCTCCGTCAGAGGGTTCTCCTCCTCGTAGATCATGTCAACGAGTTCAGGTGCATAGATACGCCGGCCATCCATGATAGTCCGAATGGAATTAGCCAATTCTTCACTCGGGCTATCCTTTAGTAAATAACCGCGCACATCAGCTTTCCGTGCTCTTTCAAAGTAACCTGCTCGCGCAAAAGTCGTTAAAATAATGACTTTACATCCGGTTCCTTTTAATTCTTCTGCAACATCTAATCCACTTTTTCCAGGCATTTCAATATCCATCACACAAATATCAGGATGGTGCTGGTTGATCATGCTTAGAGCTTCGTCTCCATTTTTTGCTTTACCAACCACAGTCATATCTGATTCTAAATCTAATAATGCGCCCAATGCACCAAGCAACATTCTTTGATCTTCTGCTATCACGATTTTAATCATGCCATTACCTCCTGTTGGAGTGGCCTATCTATCAATGGAATTCTAAAAACTAGTTCCGTCCCTGAATCTACTTGAATATCAAGACTTCCATTTACAAATTCAAGCCGCTCTCTCATGCCATTTAGACCATTTCCTTCTTGCATATCTTTTTCGACAATCCCTCTCCCATTATCCTGAATGACCATTGTTAATTCTGTAGATGTTTTTTGTATATTCAGTTTGCATGCAGTCGCACTGCTATGTTTCACAATGTTAGTGATCGCCTCCTTTAAGCACATGCTCAAGACATTTTCAACGAGCAACGGAATTTTATGAACACGCTTTTCACCTTCAACATAAAACTCCATTTGAGCAGCCTTTAATATCTGCTTGACCCGGATTAACTCGTCTTCTAATTTGGTACCTCTCATGTCAGCCACTATTTCACGTACTTCTTTCAATGCAACTCTGGCAGTCAATCGAATATCATTCAGTTCATGCTTTGCTTGTTCAGGATTTATTTGGATCAGTTTTCCAGCTAAGTCACTCTTCAATCCGATTAAAGAAAGTTTCTGTCCAAGAATATCATGTAAATCCCTGGCAATACGTTGTCGTTCTTGAAGCTTAATTAAATCTGATATTTGTTGGTGGGCATCCTTCAACTGAGCCTCCAACCTTTCTCTTTTATGAATACTATAAGAACTCAGAGGAAGTAAAATAACACCGATTACACTTATTATAATAAAGGGGAATTGTGAAAAAAATAGTGGGTTTTGTGTAATGAAGCCCCAATAAACCGTCATAACTGTCCCACCGACATGGATGCCATATAAAATAAAGAATCCTACTTTATTTTCAATATTCCCAATAAAATAGGCCAAAAAAAGTGAAAAATAAACGAAGTTAAAAATTAAAGACATAGCAATACAAATGACTATTTGGAGGCTCACCCAAAAATAAACAGACCCACCTTTTGAAATAGCTGAAACACGATTGCTAACAAAAAATAACAGGATAAGAATGATGCCTATTACAATCATTAAAATTGATTTCGTATTAATAATAAAATAAAAAGGGAGAATACAAAATACAAGCCAAATATAGATATTCAGCCCTTTGTTCGGTAATAACTGATACACTGCTTTCACTTGCCCCTTCCCTCCCCC
Organism: Pradoshia sp. TA40_28; assembly: GCF_059694525.1. Taxonomy (NCBI): domain Bacteria; kingdom Bacillati; phylum Bacillota; class Bacilli; order Caryophanales; family Bacillaceae; genus Pradoshia; species Pradoshia sp. TA40_28. The sequence continues at coordinate 2,936 of NZ_JCATZO010000010.1, read as the reverse complement.
AATAATTTACTCTAGCATATACCAGTAAATACAAAAAATACAGTATGTCTACTGTATTTTTTGGTTCATCTTAAATTATGGCTTTACCTTGCTGGAACGCCTATTCAAGTCTTTAAAACTCACAAATCCTTTTCCTTTTTCATCCCATAATCGAAAACGGATTGCTTTTAAACTTGTGGCAATTGTAATTGTCGTAGCCTCCTGTAAAGGAGCAGTTTCGTTATGGACTTTTTCAAGATGATAATTCGGCACTCTCGGACTTAAATGGTGGACGTGATGAAAGCCTATATTCCCAGTTACCCATTGAAGAACTTTGGGAAGCTTATAATAGGAGCTTCCGTCAATCGCCGCTTTTACATAATCCCAGTCTTGTTCTTCTTCAAAATACGAATCCTCAAATTGATGCTGTACATAAAATAACCAGATTCCTAAAGCGCCAGCAATAAACAAGATCGGTAATTGAATTAATAAAAATTCCTTCCATCCGATGAGCAAGCACATAGATGCATAAATGACGATGATTGATAGATTGGTAATATACGTATTGATGCGCTCTTTCCTTCTGGCACCCTTACGATTGAGTCGATTTGTAACTAAGAATAAATAGATTGGGCCTAATCCGAACATAACAATTGGATTTCTATACAGGCGGTACGTTAATTTTTCTTTAAACGATGCCTCCTTGTATTCTTCAACGGTCATAATCCAAATGTCTCCGGTTCCGCGCTTATTTAAATTACTGCTTGTTGCGTGATGAATAGAATGGCTTCTTTTCCACTGTTCATACGGGAACATCGTAATAACTCCGGTTATTGTCCCCAATATATCGTTCCATTTCCTCTTCTTAAAAAAGGATTGATGGCAACAATCATGGAAGATAATAAATAATCTAATAACAAACCCAGATGTAAGTACCGCAAAAAACAATGTCAGCCAATACGAAATCTCTAAGCTTTGATACGCAGCAAACCAAAAGATCAGAAACGGTAAAAATGTATTTAAAATTTGTTGTACGCTTGATTTTGTATTTGCCTTTTCATAGGGAGCAATTTGTTTTCTTAAGGATATATTTTTCTCCTTCGACATTCTGTTCACCTCTAAACTATTATTTATCTTTAATGATATACCGTCACAGAGCTCCAAAACAGTCATAAACGTCAATAGGCGAATATGATAAATGTCATATAGAACATTTTCAAAAAAATTGAATAAAATATTTACAAACCGTACACACTTACACTATAGTTAATGTAATCACTTACATGAAGGAGGAATGTTTTATGAATACTCAATTTGTTCAATTAACCCAAATCAATTTCATATCACAGCCCTCTGGTAAGGATGCTTAAATTCCGTATGTTCCATATGATTGAATTTGCATATTTTCCATGGGCTGTGCGTAGCCCATGGTTTTTATTTGTCTGATTTGTCTTATTCAGATCTGACAAAAAGGAGACCGGTGCGTTCGGTCTCCTTTTTATATGCAATCACATACAAACATTTGGAGGAATTTAAATTGAAATTAAAACAATTAGGTTGGAATCAATATTTTGTAGAAGCTTTTAAACAATATGCAAATAAGGGATATACAGCTGGCCGGATCGCCCTGGAGCATAAAGGAATGTATCGCGTTTTATGCGAGGATGGTAATCTGTTAGCTGAAGTTACAGGAAAAATGCGGCATGAAGCAAAGGAAAGCTCCGATTTTCCCGCAGTCGGTGACTGGGTCGTCATCACTTCCAGAAAAGAGGAACAAAAAGCAACCATCCATGCAGTTCTATCGAGAAAAAGTAAGTTCTCAAGAAAAAAGGCTGGAGTGACTACAGAAGAACAGCTAGTTGCCACCAATATTGATACAGTCTTCTTAGTTAATGCTCTAAATACCGATTTTAATCTGCGCAGACTGGAGCGATATTTACTAATGGCTTGGGAAAGTGGAGCTAATCCAGTCATTATCTTGAGTAAATCCGATTTATGTGATGATAGTGAGCAAAAAATTAAAGAAGCAGAAAGAATTGCTTTAGGGGTCCCGATTCATGCCATCAGTGCTGAAAAAAGAGAGGGTTTAGAGCAATTAGACCCTTATATTCAAGAGGGGAAAACGATTGCCTTACTTGGTTCCTCCGGTACGGGGAAATCAACCTTAACCAATGTCCTATATGGTGATTCCATTCTGGAAGTAAAATCCATTCGGGAAGATGATGATAAAGGCCGACATACAACCACACATCGAGAACTTGTACTTCTGAAGAATGGCGGAATTATCATTGACACTCCTGGAATGAGGGAATTGCAATTATGGGATGCTGACGAGGGAATCAGTCATAGTTTTACGGATATAGAAGAATTATCATCACAATGTAAATTCACAGACTGCCACCATGATAGCGAGCCAGGCTGCAGCGTACAAGAAGCATTATCAACCGGAATGCTGAGCAAAGAACGCTTTGCCAGCTACCTCAAACTCCAACGCGAACTCGCCTACCTAAATCGAAGAGAAAGCCAAAAACAGCGGAAACGAAAAAGCTGAGGCGACTGAAATAAGGAACAAAGATTAAGAACGCCACATCGTGTGGCAACATCTTTGTGACCTACATCCTGTAGGCCTCCGACAAGCATAAGGAGAGGCAACGCAGGGAGGCGCACTTCCCTCCCGCAGTGACTATCCTTATGACCTCGAGGAGCTAGGAGCCGAAGCTAGATTAAGAAAAAGCTGAAGGGCCTTGGTCAGGAGCGACAAGCATAAGACAAATACTCGAAGGGAGGGTTTTTCTCCCGCAGAGTATTTGCTTATGACTCGAGCTCCTAGGCCCTGAAGCTGGATTGATTAAAAAGCTGAGACGACTGGTCAGGAGCGATAAGCATAAGACGAATACTCGGAGGGAGGGTTCTTCTCCCGCAGAGTATTTGCTTATGACTCGAGCTCCTAGGAGTCG
>NZ_JCATZO010000009.1:0-159515 GCF_059694525.1 Pradoshia sp. TA40_28 | reverse complement strand
CTTCTCCCGCAGAGTATTTGCTTATGTCTCGAGGGACTAGGAGTCGAAGCTGGATTGCATAAAAAGCTGAGACGACTCGTTCAGAAGCGAGGAGGCATAAGTCAGGGGCTCGCAGGGAGGGCATTCTCCCTTCCAGCTCACTAAATTCTATAAATCAGAAAAAGGTCCTGTGTTAACTTCACAGGACCTTTTTTGATGTGATAGTTTATTAAAATATTTTCTTCCGCTCTCTATCATCAGTAATAATTTGTACAGCTTCACGGAACCGTTGAGAATGGACGATTTCCCTTTCTCTTAAAAATCGTAAACCATCATTTAAATCAGGATCATCAGACATATTAATAATCCATTGGTAGGTAGCTCTTGCTTTTTCCTCTGCTGCAATATCCTCATATAAATCAGCGATTGGATCTCCTTTTGCTTGAATATAGGCTGCCGTAAATGGGACACCCGCAGCATTATGATAGAAAAGGGCAGAATCGTGATCAACATAGTGATCTGCCAAACCGGCTTCTCGCATCTGTTCTGGTGTGGCATCTTTCGTCAATTTATAAATCATAGTGGCGATCATTTCTAAATGGGCAAACTCTTCCGTTCCTATGTCATTTAACAAACCTACCACTTTATCTGGAATGGTATATCGTTGATTCAAATATCTAAGAGCGGCTGCTAATTCTCCATCTGCTCCTCCATATTGTTCAATTAAATATTTGGCTAATGTAGGATTACAGGTACTGACTCTGACTGGATATTGTAGTTTTTTTTCATAGAACCACATGCTGATATCACCTCATTTATTATATTTGCCAAGGCCACGGATTAGTTCCCCACCCCCAATTGGCGTCCGTATAACTGTTTCCAAATTGTTGAAGCGGTCCGAATTTCTTTTCAAATTCCTGTTTGAGCTTTCTACTTTGATGAGAATATTCATTAAATTGCTGCATCGTTTCTAAGTCTGTAGGGTGAGTGTCTAAATATAAAGTCAGTTCCACCAAGGCAAAATCGATTGCCTGAATTTCTTCTAACAATTGATAATACTCATCAGGTAATTGCGGTTGCATTAAGGCTCCTCCCTTTTGTGTTCATATGGGTTCTCATAATAGTCATAAAAAACAGGCCATAGGGTTCCCTTGAAAAGTGCCTCCTTCGGAGAAAATTGCGGCAAGTTAGGAGGTTGAAATCCAAGAAACAAATTAGGTGGAGTGGAATAATACTTCTTACCAATTGGTCTGCACGGATCAAATCGACTGTGAAATGGTGTGAAAGATTTCATATAAGATTTCTCAGGTCGATGTTGTTCTGTCATAGTGCACCATCCTTTTTAAAATTCATATTCCTTTCAGGCTATGAGCTAATCATCCATTTTATTACGGACATTTATTAAAGCTATATCTAATTAGTGATTATTTTTAAAATACTATTTTCGTAGTTTCAACTATTTGTATTTTCAGTAAAAGTGACATACCATAATTTATATAAGATTTAGTACTCTAGAAGATGGGTGAAAGAATGTCAATACTTGTCGTTGATGACAATAAGGTAAATTTATTTGTAATAGAGACCATCTTAAAGCAGGCAGGCTATAAAGAAATAGCACTTGCCAAATCTGCAAACGAGATGATTCATATTTTAGAAGAAGATTTAAGTATCAATCACGGAAGAAGTTCCTATAACTTAATTTTATTAGATATCATGATGCCTGAAATAGATGGTATAGAAGCCTGTAAGAGAATTATGGCTACCGAGGAATATAAAGATATCCCCGTTATATTTGTGACCGCATTAGGCGATACTCGTAAACTGGCTGAAGCACTGGATGCCGGAGGATCGGATTATCTAATGAAGCCCATTAACAAGGTAGAGCTTTTAGCTCGTATTCGTGCTGCACTCCGATTAAAAGAAGAGAAAGATTGGCATAAAAATCAGGATGAAAAAATAAGCTACGAACTCGATCTTGCCACTAAGGTACAGAGAAGCCTGTTAAGTGAGCCTATTTTAAATGATCAAATAAAAATCACCAGGTCTTATAAGCCTTCGTTTAATCTCGCAGGTGATATGTACTATTGGCAGCAGATTGATCAGGACCGCTATGCTATATTTATGTTTGATATGATGGGACATGGCATACCTGCCTCATTGGTATGTATGTATATCTCCTCTATCCTTCGTGAAGCGGTACGCAACCTAGTAGATCCTGAGAAAGTAATTCTTGAATTAAATCGCTGCATGATTTTACTTGAGGAAAAAACAAAGTTAACGTCTTATTACTTAACTGGTATTTATTTATTAGTAGATACAAAATCAAAAACAATTGAATATGTAAATGCAGGTCACCCACCGGGCTATCTTTATATAGATGAGAAAGATGTAATCGAAATGGGCCAAAGAAACATTGCTGTTGGTTTCTTTAATGAAATGCATGTAAACAAAGTAACTGTTCCTTATACAGATAGTTTTCAGGCCTTACTCTTTACTGATGGTGTAGCAGAAGCTATTGATGATGATGAAAATATAGCCTTGGCTCATTTAAATGAAATTGCTAAGCATGCATGGACAGAGCAAGAAGCAATGGCTCCATTAAATACCATCCTCCCGGAAGAGAAACAAGCAAATCAACATGATGATATGTGCGTCATCCTCGTTAGGGGTTAAGAATAGAGATAGATGTTCTCTAAAAGACAAAGACACAGATTCCATATGAGAATCTGTGTCTTTGTCTTTTTAACTTTTAATAGGCAAGAATCTTGCAGGTACAACTATCCTGTATGGACAACGGTATATTCCATAAGGACTGGACTAAAGCTCTGTCCAACCGCATTTCGTTTGAATAAGAATATATAAAATAACTGAAAAGCTATGAATACCCAGTATAAAGGAGGGCAGTTGATGACTTTTCAAATTGGATTGACTATACTGGTATTCGCAATGACCATGTTTATCATTTTATGGAGACCCAGAGGGATAAATGAGGCAATACCAGCAACAATAGGGGCAATAATCATTATTTTATTCGGTTATGTCTCTTTCGATGATATTTTGGACATCCTTCAAAAGATAAGCGGTGCTTCCATTACTATTATTTCTACTCTTGTTATGGCAGTCATTTTAGAAAGCTTCGGTTTCTTTCATTGGGCAGCAGCCAGGTTGGGCATAATCGCAAAAGGGTCCGGTTACCGTTTATATTGGTACATTCAACTATTATGTTTTCTGATGACATTATTATTCAATAATGATGGAAGTATTTTAATTACAACTCCTATATTAATTTTACTGTTGAAAAGCTTACGTCTCAAACCTCATCAATGTATTCCTTATCTAATAAGCGGAGCATTTATAGCTACTGCTGCCAGCACTCCCATTGGCGTCAGTAATATAGTAAACTTAATTTCTTTACGTATTGTCGATATGTCTCTTTACACTCAAACTGCAATGATGTTTGTTCCCGCCACACTTGGATTAGGCTTTATGTCCGTTTTAATGTTCTATTGTATTAAACATACATTGCCAATAACACTCCCCCCTATGACATATGATATAGAAACCATGTTTTTTACAAAAAATTTTCACCCACTTAAAGCAGGAATTTCAGTAAACACGAAGAGACAACGAACACGATTCATGGGAAAAGTTTTATTATTCGTTTTTATCGTACGTTGTACACTCTTTGTCGCCTCCTATTTTTCGATTCCCATTGAATTAATTGCCGTATTGGGATCTTTACTCCTCCTTATATGGAGATGGTATTTTCTCAGAAAAAATCCAATGGATATTTTAAAAAAGACACCTTGGCATATCTTCTTATTTGCCCTCTCAATGTATATTATGATCTTTGGGTTGTATAATGCCGGATTGACAGAATTACTCGTTGAGCTATGTGAACCCATTGTGAACGAAGGTTTATTAAATGCTACCTTTATAATGGGTGGCTTAGTGACCATTCTATCCAATCTATTTAATAATCACCCTGCTTTAATGATCGGAACCATTACATTAACCGAAATGCACTTAGATCCTATCACCTTAAAAACAATCTATCTTGCCAGTATTATCGGAAGTGACATTGGCTCTCTCCTGTTGCCAATTGGAACTCTCGCTTCCCTGATTTGGATGCATATCTTAAGACAAAACAAAATTCTCATCAGTTGGAAAAGTTATTTAAGTTTCTCCTTACTAGTCATTCCTATCACCACAATTGTAACTTTGCTTTTACTCTATTATTGGGTGCAATTTATTTTTATATAGTCTTCGTTCATTAATACAGTCGTCTCAGCTTTTTATGCAATCCAGCTTCAACGGCTAGAAGCTCAGGACATAAGCATAGTCTCTGCGGGAGGGAAGAGCGCCTCCCTGCGAGCCCCTGTCTTATGCTCCTCGCTTCTGGACAGTCGTCTCAGCTTTTTATGCAATCTAGCTTCAGGGCCTAGGAGCTCGAGTCATAAGCAAATACTCTGCGGGAGGAAGAACGTCTCCCTTCGAGTATTTGTCTTATGCTTGTCGCTCCTGACCAAGGCCCTTCAGCTTTTTAATTAAAGGAGGAGTTATTTTGAAGGTTTTTGAGCAGTTGATTGGGGAGCAAGTGACGGTTTTATTGTCGGGTAATGCTTTATTTAATGGAATTCTGACTGATATGGGGTCAGATATTATTGTCTTATTTAACGGTGAACAATATATCTACATTCCTCTCATGCATGTTCACAGTCTCAATAATAATAAGGAACCAGAGAAATATGTTACCCAGCCAAACAATCCGTCCATTATAGAAGATATGGATTCTATCTCCTATCGCAAGACGTTGACCCATGCAAAAGGCACTTTTGTGGAAATCTATGTAACGGGTAACTTAACGTTTCACGGATATATTACAAATGTACTAAATAATTATTTTGTTTTTTATTCACCCATTTATAAGCAAATGTTTATATCTCTTTCACATCTAAAATGGCTTTCTCCATATCCTCAAACCATTACACCTTATAATCTTAGCCAAGAGAAATTTCCTGTTAACCCGTCAAATATCCCATTACTCCGTTCACTAGAAGACCAATTAAAGAAAGATGTTGGCAAGCTTGTTGTTTTTGATGGAGGCAGTAATCCATTAAAAATAGGATTACTGACAAATATAGAGCAAAACATCATTGAATTATTAGTAGCAGATGGCATTCCAAATTACCTTAATCTAGACCATATAAAGTCTATTCATTTCCCCTAATCCTCAGCTATTTGATAAAAAAGAAAAGGAGACCCGACTGAGCTGATTCCAAAAGTTAAATGATAACACCAACTTTGGGATACAGTTCAGAATGAAGTCTCCTTTTATCCTTTTTCAAACCCTATTATGAATGTAACTTTTTTCGGTAAAGCCGCTGATTAATATCTAGTTCCATATACGTATCAGCCAATTCCATAATCTTAAGGGATTCTTTGTTACCAAGCCCCAAATAACCGCCAGGGCTTAAACTCTCATCAAATAGTTGGAATACTTTCGCCTGCAACTCCAATGTGAAATAAATAATAACATTTCTGCAAATAATCACATGGAATTCATTAAATGATCCATCCGTGACTAAATTATGTTGGGCAAAAACAATATTCCTCGATAAGGATGGTCGAAAATAGGCATATTGCATATCCGTTTTATAATATTTAGAAAAAGCATCTAATCCACCAGCTTGCAAATAATTCTTCGTGTAAGATTGCATCCTTTTTAGTGGAAAAGCACCTTGGCGGGCTTTTTCTATGACTTTTTCGTTCATATCAGTCGCATAAATTTTTGTTTTATCAGCCAATCCTTCTTCTTCCAAGAGAATCGCCATTGAATATACTTCTTCTCCGGTTGAACATCCCGCATGCCATATGCGTATTTCCGGCAGATCCCTCAATCTTGGAATAATCTTCTTACGAAAAGCATAAAAGAAATCTGGATCTCTAAACATATCAGTCACATTAATCGAAAAATCACTCAGAAGATTATTTACATACCCTTCTTCATGGATTACTCTTACAAGAAGTTCAGAAACAGTGGTCAGGTGATCCTTATTGAGTCGATTTTTTATGCGGCGAGAAATTGAAGAACGCATATAACCACGGAAATCGTACCCTGTCATCCGGTAGATTGCCTCTAGCAATAAGTCAATTTCTAAATTCTCGCGTTCCTCTATAGATGATGGATACCCCAACACTAAGCAGCTCCTTTCTACTTCGTTAACCAAACAGACATCACTGAATATAGCTGTTCTAAATTAATTGGTTTGCTGATATAGTCTGTTGCACCAGCTTCCAAACATTTTTCTCGATCTCCCTTCATTGCTTTAGCAGTCAATGCAATGATAGGGATGGATGTAAATTCAGGATTTGCACGTATATGTCTCATCGTATCATATCCATCAAGTTCAGGCATCATAATATCCATAAGAATCATGTCCAAATCATCTTGTTCCTTAATAATTTCAAGACATTGTATTCCATTCTCTGCAACAGTGATTTCAACACCTTTACTTTCAAGGGCTCTTTGAAGAGCGAATATATTACGATGATCATCATCCGTAATTAAAACTTTTTTCCCCTTGAAGACATCCAGAATGTCTGATTCTTCTTCCTCAGATTCTACCACTTCTTTTTGCACAGCTATTTGCTCCATGACATCATTTGCGATTGGCATATGAATAAGATCAGCATTCTCTATATTATTTTTCTTAACCATTCCATCCGGTAGATTCGGTAAGTACACAGTAAACGTACTTCCATTTCCCTCTTCACTTTCTAAGGTCACATATCCGCCAAGTAATTTAGAGAATTCACGGCAAATTGATAACCCTAATCCAGTTCCTCCATACTTACGGGCTGTTGCTCCATCCGCTTGCTGGAAGGCTTCAAAAATAATTTGTTGTTTATCATCCGCAATACCAGGACCAGTATCGGTAACAACTATTTTCATCCAGAAGTCAGTATCTGTAATACCATCAAGCAGTTCTTTCTCTCGGGTATTTTTTACTTTTTCCAATTTCATTATAACTGAACCTTTTTCTGTAAACTTTACAGCGTTGGATAATAAGTTTTTCAAAATTTGTTGCATTCTTTGTTCGTCGGTATAGAAGATGGATGGCAGATCATCTTCTTTTTCAATAACCAATTCCAGACCCTTTTGCTCTGCCTGAGGAGAAAAGACGCGTTCCAGACTCTCAATAACCTCACACACATTGGTTTCATTAAAGAAGACTTCTAGCTTACCAGCCTCAATTTTAGATAAATCTAAAATATCATTAATGAGTGCCATTAAATCATTACCGGAAGTATGGATTACTTTTGCAAACTCTTTTTCATCCTCTGTATATTCACCCGGCTCTTTATCAGCAAGCATTTCGGATAGGATTAAAATACTGTTCAATGGTGTTCTCAACTCATGAGACATATTCGCAAGAAACTCAGATTTATATTTTGAACTTTGAAGGAGCTGTTCATTTTTAACCTCAAGTTCTTCTTTAGAAATCTCCAATTCCCTCGATTTTTGCTCAGCTTCCAGATTACGTTCTTCCAATTGTTCATTAATCATGCGCAATTCTTCTGATTGCATCTGAAGTTCTTCAGATTGTGTTTGCAATTCTTCTGCCTGAACCTGTAATTCTTCTGTCATAGCTTGCGATTCATTTAGCAGCCTTTCCACTTCCATCCGACCCAACACACTATTTATAGCCATTCCAAGATTATCGAGCATATGTTTAATCGTTTTTAGCTCAAGTTCAGTAAAACCTTTAATACTTGCAAATTCCAATACAGCTATTACTTTGTGTTCATATAAAACTGGAGCAATCACAATCGACTTCGGTTTAATATCCCCCAGCCCTGTTTTAATAAGTTTATAATCTTCTGGGACATCATCAAGTAATACAATCTTTTTATCAGCGACTGACTGGCCGATTACGCCTTCTCCAAGACTAAAGCTATCACGTCCTCCATCCCCATAAGAGGCTACCTTATAAAAATGATGATCTTCATTTTCATTTCTTAAATAAAAGGCACCCAGTTCTGCTCCCATGGTTGGAGTAATTTTATTAATGAATTGCTCTGCAAGCTGTCCAACTTTAAAGATTCCCTGATACATCTCCGCAACTTCCGCAACTTTTGTTTGTACCCAGCTTTGATTCTTAATTTCCTGAGTATATTCTTTTTCGTTTCTGCTAAATGTCTCTAATGAAGCTGACATTCTATTAAAAGCAGACGCGATTCGACCAATTTCATCCTCCACTTTTACTTCGATTCTCGGCATAGTAGTGGTATCACTTAAATCTACATTTGTGATAACATCTGTAATTCTGTTTAATTCACGTGCAGAGCTTATGATTACCCAATAGGCCAGAAGTAAAGTTAAAACGATTGTTATTATGAGAGCACTGACAATAATCGTCTGCATTTGTGCATACTTTTCGTCAGCACGTACCAATGCTTCATCCATAAGACTTTCTTGAAAATCAACGAAATCGGCAATTACGGTAAGTACATTATCACTTGCTCTGTCTTTCTCGGCCCTTAAGACTTCATAGCTAGTGACCCCTTTTTGCATATCAGTCATTAATTGAGTTTCCAGCTTTGTATAGTTCTCATATGAAGCCCGGAACTCTGCCAATAAGGTTTCGCCTTTTTCTGTATTCGCAATGCTTTCTAGTTTTCTAAAACGGTCTTCTATATAGACATGATTTTGATCAATCGTTTCAGTGGCATCGCTCAATTCTTCTTTACTCGGAGTACTTGAATCCTGCCCCAGTAAATTAAGAGTACGTTCCGATTCGGCAAAATTTCTTTGAATATCATTAATATAGCTAACTTTTTGATAGCGATCATCCACTATCTCAAGTAAATCTCCTCTCGAACTACTCAATCTTCCGTTAATAATGATCATTAAGACAATAATGATTACTAATATTGAGCCAAATCCGACTAAATTTTTTTGCTTAAATGTCATTAATGTACCCCTTCCCAGTTCCCAGTCATCTTTATTATTTATTATCTATTTATAAGGACTATGATTAAGAAAAATTCAAAGATCATACCAATATTATACTGCAATGCCATAACAAAAAGACACTAACTCGTCCTAGTGTCTTTAAAAATAGTACATATTTACTTCTATTTATAAAACAGGGGATAACAACCTGGATAATGATTCCTTAAATCGAATAATTAGGGAACGATTATTATAGATTTCTGCTGTTAATTCATGGCAGTGCTTTAAATCCGCAGCAAATGTATCCCGTAAACGTTCCGCTGTCTCCGCATGATAAATGATGGCATTCACTTCAAAATTCAGTCGGAAACTACGTACATCAATATTCGCTGTGCCAACTGTCGCTAACCGATCATCAATCACTAATGTCTTAGCATGGAGGAATCCATTTTCGTATAAAAATACTTTTGCACCGGCTTTTAATAATTCTCCAACATATGAATAAGTTGCCCAATACACAAATAAATGATCAGGTTTATTGGGAATCATCACACGAACATCCACCCCTGACATCGAGGCAATCCTGATGGCATCCAGTACACTGTCATCTGGTATAAAATATGGTGTCTGCAAATAAATATATTCTTTTGCATCTAATATCATACGAATATAACTCTTTTTAATTTGTTCCCTTTCAGAATCAGGCCCAGATGTAACAATTTGAAGCCCAACTCCTTTTTCGTTATGTTGCTTGCTGTACTTAAAATATTCTTCCGTCCATTCCATCTTATCTCCTGAAGCTTGAGCCCAATCGAGCATAAAACGCGACTGTAAATCATTCACAGCATCTCCGATAATCCTTAAATGGGTATCTCTCCAATAACCGAACTTCGGGTTAAGGCCTAAGTATTCTTCACCGACATTGAATCCACCTAGATATCCAATTTTCCGGTCAATGATGACAAGCTTTCGATGGTTCCGAAAGTTAATTCTGAGATTTACAAGCGGTAATTTCCCAGGAAAGAACGCTTTGGCGTTTCCGCCCGCTTCTACTAATTTTTTTATTCGCTTTTTAGAAATTCTTCTGGAACCCGCATCGTCATAAATCAGCCGTATCTCTACACCTTCTTTAGCCTTTTCAATCAAAGCATCTAGAAGCCTGTTTCCATAAGTATCATTTTGAATAATATAGTATAGTACATGAATATGTTTTTTGGCATTAGCAATATCCTTAAATAAAGCGTTGAATTTATCTTTCCCATCCGTAAAAATTTCAATTTCATTATCATTGGTGTATACGGAGTGGTCCGTTTTCATATTCATTAAAATTAAATCCTTATACCTCTGTGTGATAGAAGTATTAAATGGTTCATCCATATTCTTTAAGTGTTCCTTTTGTTCAGCGATCCTCTGCTCCAGATAATCATAGCCACGCTTATCCCATGTAAATATTTTTCTTTTGCTTAAATTCTGTCCAAGTACGATATACAGAATAAAGCCTCCAATTGGAATAAAGCTCAAAACCATTAACCAAGCCCAAGAAGCGCTGACATTACGTCTTTCTAAAAAAGTTATCGTTAAAGCAAATATAAAATTGATAAGTATCAATAATTGCCATACAAAGCTATCCGTTATTCCCATGCATCTACCTCTCCAACTCAACCATTGTCTTCTTTATAAATATTATAACGATAAAGAATAAAAAAAACATACTGAACTGCATCCATAACCGAACAGGCAACCTATAATTGAAGGTCGCCTTTCATTCACCATACTTCACTATTCTATACCATTCATTAGACATACTATTCACTGAACAGCGCCTAAGTAAAAAGACTTAAACACTTCTTCTACTCATTCACCTAGTATAGATTATATAGATTCCTGGCAATTTAAAGGTAAATAGATCTTAAGAAAGGGAATGATTCAATTGCCAAGAAACAGAGATAATGCCCATGTTAACCCTGAACCGAATCCTGACGGCACACAGGAATCAATCATAAATGACCCAAAAGGTACTAAAATGGGGGTGGTCACTGGTAGCCTCCAGCCTGGTTTTAACCAAAGCCAAAATCCTTATCATGTAAGCGATAAAGATGAAACGCCAGAATCCATGAAAGAGTTTGAACAATTGACCCGTGGAAAGAAGTTAGATGAGATCTAATCTTGATGTTATGGCTTATTGGGGCTATTATAAAGGAAATCCATTTAAGGAGTTTATTATAATATGTCTAAAAAAGTAAGTCTTCAAGAAGCGATTAAACAAAAACTTGCTACTAAGAAACAATCTTCCCAAGCCAGCAGTCTTGGAAACGGTCCTGTCAAGAAAACAAAAGAATTGCAAAGTCAACTGACAAAAAAACCAAACAATCAACGTAAACGTACGGGCGTATAACGATTCAGGGACTGCTGACCGCAGTCCCTTTTTCATTATAAAACTTTGCTCAAAAACAGTTTAGTTCGGCTATGCTGCGGATTTTCAAATAAACTGGTTGGTTCATTTTGTTCCACAATATATCCATCATCCATAAAAACGACCCGATCTCCCACCTCACGCGCAAACCCCATTTCGTGTGTAACAACCACCATTGTCATCCCTTCAAGCGCTAGCTCCTTCATAACTTCGAGCACCTCTCCTACCATTTCTGGATCAAGCGCTGAGGTTGGTTCATCAAATAGCATAATTTCCGGCTCCATCGCCAAGGCACGTGCAATCGCAACCCTCTGTTTCTGTCCTCCTGATAAGGAATCAGGATAGGCATTTTCTTTTTCTGTAAGGCCTACTTTTCCGAGAAGCCCCAAGCAATGTTCACGTGCTTCTTCCAAAGGAATCTTCTTTACTTTGGTAGGAGCCAGCATTAAATTTTCCAAGACCGTTTTATGGGGAAACAAATTAAAATGTTGAAAAACCATCCCCGTTTTTGTTCGAATCTTATTAATATCTATTTTTTTATCGGCCAGGTCTACCCCATTGATGAATACATGCCCATCCGTTATTTCTTCCAACAAATTTAAACAACGAAGAAAGGTAGATTTGCCTGAACCCGATGGACCTATCACAACTACAACTTCCTGTGGTTTAATGTTTAACGATATGTCTTTTAATACCTCATGATCTCCAAAGCTTTTTTTCAAATTTTTCACATCAATCATTTTGTCTCCAGCCTTCTTTCCAATCTATTTAATAGCATACTTAAAGAAAGCGTTAGGATGAGATAGATAACGGCAGATGTTAAATAAGGCTCCCACACTCGGTAATATTCAGTCGCCATGGCTCTACCCCAATACGTTAGTTCCGGCGCTGCAATAACTGCTGCTATAGAGGACTCCTTAATCAATACAATAAACTCGTTCCCCAGGGGCGGAATAATACGTTTAAACGCCTGTGGCAGAATAACATATCTCATAGCCTGGCCATGTGACATTCCAAGCGACCTGGCTCCCTCCATTTGCCCAGCATCTATTGATTGAATACCTCCTCTGAAAATTTCAGCAATATAAGCAGCAGCATTTAAGGATAAGGCAAGAATGGTTGCAAGGATAGCATTCGTTTCACCAGTCAAGGCTGGTACCACACCAAAGTGAACTAACAGGAGTTGAACAAATATTGGCGTACCACGAAAAAATGCTATGTAACAATTTAGGGGTATAGATAACCATTTTCTTTTGGTCAACCTTCCAAGTCCGATAAGTAATCCAAGAATTGATCCAATTAATATTCCAGCTATTGAAAGCCCAATTGTATAAAGCGTTCCTTTCATTAATAATGGAGCATAAATCTGTATAATATCCCACCTGAAATCCACACCTGTTCCCCCTTATACAAAGATTGCGTATCACAGCAATTCCTGTGATACGCAATCTTATTCCGCCTTATTATTTTGATTGCTGAGCTTTTAACGTTTCAAGGTCTGGATCAGTCCCGAACCATTTTTTATAAATATCGGTGTATGTTCCATTTTCAAAAATTTCGTTTAATGCTTTATCCACAGCTGCTCTCTCTTTACTGTCCTTTGGAAACATTAATCCATAGTATTCATTGTCAAACGCATTAGGATCTTTTACTACAACAAACTTATCTTTAGGATTATTTTTGGCATATTCCTCGACAACCCCATTATCAGCTACAACGGCATCTGCCCCGCCCTTTTTCATTTCCATAATTGCCAGTACGGTGGTCTCGAATTTTTTTATATCTTTATTGTTTTTGCCCATTACTTTCTCAACTGCAAATTGACCCGTTGTACCAGCTTGAACAGCAATTTGCTTCCCCTTCAAATCCTGAGCTGAGTTAATATCGCTGCCTTCCGGAACGAGGATTTTATTAGTCGATAAAAAATAAGGAACTGAGAAATCATAGGTTTTCTTTCGTTCATCGTTAATGGAAATCGCAGACATTCCAAATGCCGCCATTTTGTCCTTAATCTCAACAAATAATGGATCCCATCCAACATGTTCAATATCTGCAGTAAAGCCTGCTTCCTTAGCTATAGCATTAACGATATCAACATCAAAGCCGACCACTTTACCTTCTTTTTGAAATTCGAACGGTGAATAAGCCGCATCTGTCACAACTCTCAACGTTTTCTCTTTATCGCCTTCACCGCTGGCACTTTCCTCCTTACTCGTACCGCAAGCAGCAATGACTGTCATAATAGACATCATAATTAACGTTAAAAATAATTTCTTTTTCAAAATGAATCCCCCTTTTTATTTGAAATATTCCGAAAAGTCTATGAATTACATTATAAGGTTGGTCTTGGGATTACGCAATTTAATTTTGAATATTTTGTATTTTTTAACGTTAAAAGGAAACGATATCTAATTATTAAAAATAATCCACATTTTTCTTTAAAAATTCAGAAATAATTAATTGTGTTTTTCTTTTTTACCAAGCAAAATATTGAATATAGAACGGAAAAGAAAAGAGGTCAGTATGGAAACTAAATCAAAAGCTTTATATGATTATTTGATTACTCATTCGGATAAAATAATTGAAGACTGGTATGCGCGATTACCAAAATCCACTAAAGCTGATTATTCTCTTAAAGCGCCTATCCATAAAGTCAATGCTTTAAAGAAGCAATTTAAAGAGTACTTACTTTTAGTAACAGACAGCCTATTTCAATCAGAAGAAGAACGGAATTTTATAGTAAAAGAACGCACGCTCTCGATTGCACATGTACGGCTGGAATCACGTACTCCTTTAAGCACTTCTATCAATGCCGCCGGTTTATTAAGAAAAGTAATTTGGGATTATGTTAAACGCTTTATCCAAAATACCAGTCTAGAAATTAGCTTTGAAGATATTTTTTACTGGGAAGAAAAGTTTAACTCAACCATTGATCAACTTACTCAAAGTTACACAGAAAATTATATCAACATACTACTAGATCAAATTCTCTCTCAATCAAATCTTATTAATGAATTAAGTTCTCCGGTTATTAAATTAACTAAAAATGTTGGGTTATTGCCTATTGTAGGAGATATTGATTCAGCCAGAGCTAAGGCTATTAATGAAAGTACCCTTCAGCAGAGTGCGGACACTCAGATTTCAACATTAATCATTGATTTATCTGGAGTATATATTGTTGATACCATGGTAGCCCAGCGCCTTTTTCAAATGATAAAAGCACTTAAACTGATCGGTGTACAGGTAATCCTGACAGGAATTCGTGCGGAGGTCGCTCAAACAAGCATACAGCTTGGAATTGATTTTTCAGATATTCAAACAGAAAGTAGTGTAGACCAAGCTTTTACTAAAGTAGGGGTCCTGATTGAAGAAGTGTAATCTTTTCTTACTCCTCACATCTATTTTTCCATTCATTACATATATCTGCATAGTAAACAGCGACTAGTATTCCAGACTTGGTATAGTCGCTGTTATCACTTTTATTAGTTGCTTGCCAGCTAATTCTCTTGCTTGAGAGTATATTCTCTGTGTTTATGGGTATAGTTCTAGCAAACCTAGTTATAGATTCGGAGGATTTTTATGTGGATTAATAAACCTTTTTATAAATACGCCACTGCTGCCATTCTGATATTGATTATTATCTATCTATTAGGGAAAATTGATTACTTTATGTGGCCTTTTCAAAAGCTGATTATAACCATCTTTTTTCCTATCCTGATAGCCGGGCTTCTTTATTATATATTGAGACCTATCGTTCATTTTTTCAGTAAATATATGCCTATTACACTTAGCATTCTTCTCCTCTATGCAGTAATCGGCGGAATAGGTTATAGTGCCGTTCATTTTCTTGGGCCGAAGATTGTTTCTCAGAGTGAGGAACTCATTCATAAAATCCCTGACAAACTAGAAAAAATCACATCAGAATCCAAGAATATGTTAAATGAGAATACATCAAACTTCCTATCAGCGGATAAGATTCTTCAATATGCAAAAGAATACTCAGACTCTTTTCCAAAGCTATTATCCGATCATGCTGTCACTATTTTTTCAACAATCACCAGCATTATCACTGTGCTCTTAATTGTTCCTTTTATTGTATTTTACTTTCTCAAGGATGGAGATAAACTTAAACCCTTCCTATTAAAACATATTCCTTCGAACGTAGAAGCAGAAGGAAACCGTATCTTAATGGATGTGGATAAAACCTTATCCACCTATATTGTTGGTCAATTTATCATTGCCGTTGTCGATGGCTTCCTGATGTATATTGGCTATCTTATCATTGGGCTTGACAACGCATTAATCCTGGCTATTTTCGCAACCTTACTGACTGTAGTGCCTTTCCTTGGGCCATTTCTCGGGACCATCCCTGCGCTGATTTCAGCTTTATTAATCAGCCCATTTACCGCCTTAAAAGTACTAATATTATTGGCGATCGTTCAGCAGCTTGAAGGGCATCTCGTTACACCACAAGTTATGGGCAGGCGCCTGGATATTCATCCATTAACGGTTATATTATTACTTCTTGTAGCAGGTTCCCTATATGGATTTATCGGCATCCTCATTGCTATACCTACTTATTCTGTTGTGAAGGTTATTGTACAAAATTTCATCAAGTTTTATAAACTGCGAACCACTTAATGTTCATAAATGTAAACAAAAAAAAAGGTGACTCAAGGCTGTTTAACCAGCCGTATGAGTCACCTGATTTTTTTATCTTAAGATAGGCTGAACTTCTTTCTGTCCAATCAAGATCCATTCGTACTGACGTAATCGCAATTCGTACAGCTTTAATGGATCACGATATAGTTCAGGTTGAGAACGCATTTTCTCAAGCACTCCGTTGTGCTCTACAATTTGCTCATTCGTATCAGCGATTGCTCCATTCATCACTTCTTTTGAATCTGCAAAGAACATCGAAACATCTCGAGTAATCGATTTTTCAAACATATCAAATTGCAGTAAGAATTTATCTGCAATCAATTCAGCAACCTCTGTGTAATCCTGTGTTTCAATAAGAGTTGTATACTTATTGTACAGAACGCTTTTATTCGCAATCGATCCAAACAACATTCCGGCACCTTTCAATAATAATTGTTGTGGTGTATGACGAAGTAGAATATTAATGGTTTCCATTTGTATTCCACTTGTCATTCTGTTTGCATCTCTGCGCCAATCATCTAATACTCTGAAATCACATTCGAATTTCATTCGGTCTTCACGATAAATGGCATTAAAGCTCTCGGCCATTTCGGTTAGATACCCCTGGCTTTCCTTCAATTCTATTTCAGCCTCAGTGATCCAATCCTTTAGAGAGTAAAAATACTTAGGCAAAATAGTTGTTTCTATATATTCCTGAACTCGTAAATTCATACTTTCATTTAATTCCACATGAATTTTACGGAAATCACTGTCCTCTGTAAGTAAATCTTTGCTGGCACGCAATATTTTCGGTACGGCTGCCTCCACATCAAGACGAATGGCTTCTTTCCTTTGTTTAAACGACTTACGTAACAATACAGCTTTTTCTTTTTCCAAATCGTCCATCTGATTCTTGGCACCATTTAGTTTAGCTAAAAGGTCCTCATTCCAATGAATAGATTCTACCAAGCTTTCTTCTCTCTCCAGTCGTTGATCCAACAAGTTAGAAATAGTTTCTCGAACAAAGTGAAGCAGCTTAGCTGTACGCGCATTTTCCGTATACTTACTTTTCAGATTCATTTGTATAAACTCAGCAAGATCAGAAAGCTGCCTGTTACCTACATAATGAGCGGAATGTGCAAATATTTTTGCATTCGGCAAATAAGGACTAATTCTTGACCAAGCTTCATCTACTATACGAATCGCTTCCTGATCATTATGAACAAGATCCATTTTATTTAATAAGAAATGTATTGGCATATCAGGTACTTGTTCATGAATCATCATAACAATTTCACGTTCTTTATTTGTAAATGGATCATTTACATCCAATACAAGCAAAAGACTGTCTGCCATATTTAAATAGCGGCGTATTTCATGCATTTTATTATTCGCAATACTAAATCCTGGAGTATCAATGATTGCAATATGGTTATCAGATAAAAATTTATTCTGCATCTGGTATTCAATGATACTTACATCAGAACTCATCAAGCTTCGATTTGATACTTTTTCTTCCAAGTCCTCTAGTGTAAGTCGATTAATCGAGGAATTGGTAACTTCCACTATGCCTTCTTCTTCTGCATTTTTAAACATGATAGCCGAGGATGTGGGTTCGTCAAATAACTCTTCCCCTAATATAGAATGGATTAAAGCTGATTTTCCGCTTCCGCTTGTTCCAGCAATCATAATATGTTGTACATCAACATCTAATAGTTCATCAATAATCCATTTGTCCCTTTCACTGACAGCGAGGTTATTTTGATTGGCCCATTCATCAATTTCTTCAAATAGACGAACGCTATCTTCCAGGCCGTTCCGATTATTTTCAGCTTTCATTAAGACTCTTTCAGCTATATCAACATCCGTTTGTCCAATGGTAGCCGGGAAATTATCGTTCCATGCCAGTACTGCAGAAGAAGCCAGTAGAGCATGGTGCCTATCTGCAAGACGAAGCCAATTGCGTAAAAGGCTTGGTACTAAGCCTTTTAAAGATTTTATTGGTTTGGCTCCATTAATTAATTCGAAATATCCCTCTTTAAATAAACAGGATAAATTGGACCATTGCACGGTATGGATGAATTCCAGATCTTGAAGTAAATCATTAAATCCCTGAACCCAGGACATATAGGCAGGCTCACCCTTATAGCTATTCCAAAGAGATACGGCTAGCTGTTCGAATTGGGTGCTGTCAATAGAATAAAGCTGGTGTAAAACTTGATAAAAATAGCCAGGTTCCATATTTTTCGTTACACCTTGATCAATATAGGACTGCAGGATATCATACCAAATTAATGACTCTGTACGAATAGATTCGTTGACCGCAAGTTCAACTGCACTATCCCAGTCATTCTGACTCTCAAAGAATGAACGCGCAATTTCTGTCACTTGAGAATCATCAGGATTTAATTTAACGACCTTTTTAATCGTTTTATCAGCCATTTCTGTTTTATTTAATTTTATATAAAGAGCAAACAACTGTAATCCAACCTCAGTATTCAATATAATCGATTCTGTCTCGATCGATTTATAAAGCTCTTCCGCATTAGCATACATGGCTAATTCAAAATAAGCATCCGCCATATTCTTTTTAGCCCAAGGTTCCAGATCATCGCTAACCTTTTCCCATTTAAAAATAGAAGCCTCGTAATCTTTATGGTGGAAATAAATCTCTCCCTGAGCAAATCTTAATATGGATAACTCAGGTAGTTCTTTTTGTTGTTCTGCGAGTAATTCTTCACTTACTATAAGCAACGGGTTCGCCGCATTATTGTTTATTAAGGTCTTATATAAGGACTTTTCAATCAAGTTATTTTCATTATTCATCATACGACCCCTCCCTGGTTCATTTATATAAATTGGATACTATAATACTATATAACTTATATAGTGTAATAAAAATTGATTGCAAAATGATTTCTTTTTAGTTTCATCTTCAATACATTGTGAAAGGAGACTGGAACAATTGTCATAATTGAAATAAATATAGTACTAGATTATTTCCTATACCCACTATTAATTAACTAAAACCATTGTATGTTTGTATCTTTTCTTTTTATTATATCAGTATATTTTAACAGATGGCATAGTTCATTTTATTCATAAAAAATAGCCCATGACTTAAAAAATCATAGGCTTCCTTTTCTGATGTTTATTTCCACCAATTATCGTGTATACTTGCTGGCATTTGTCGTTTGTGCTCAGTTTTTAAATATTGCTTTTCAATTTTCAGAGCAGCTTCAGGGTCTACTTTGCGACCTTCCAAGTAATCATCAATCGTATCATAAGATATACCAAGCTCTGTTTCATCTGCTTGCTGCGGTTTATTGTCAAGTAAATCAGCAGTTGGCACTTTCATATAAAGTCTTTCCTCTGCCCCTAATTCTTTAAGTAATTCTCTTCCCTGACGTTTAGATAGTCCGGATAATGGAAGAATATCAGCTCCGCCATCCCCATATTTTGTATAAAATCCTGTAACTGCCTCTGCTGCATGATCGGTTCCGATCACAAGAAGTCCAGTTTGACCACCAATTGCATATTGAGCAATCATTCGAAGTCGTGCCTTCACATTCCCTTTGTTAAAATCAGTTAATACCTCATCTGTTGCTTCTTTATATTGTTCGGTAATCACATCGACCGTAGATTTTACATTAAAAGTCAGACTTTCATCTGGTTTAATAAACTGCAGGGCACGTTGGGCATCATCTTCATCATGTTGTACTCCATATGGAAGTCTAACAGCAACAAATTTGGCTGAAAATCCTTCCTCACGCAACTCTTCCACAGCCATTTGAGCAAGACGTCCCGCCAATGTAGAATCCTGCCCGCCGCTAATACCGAGTACAAAACCTTTTGCACCGCTCTTCTTTAAGTAATCTTTTAAAAACCCTACTCTGTTTGTGATTTCTTCTTTCGGGTCAATTTCTGGTTTAACATGTAAAGCTTCAATAATAACTGATTGTAAGCTCATATCCATTCCTCCTTCGAACACTCATCTTACTCTTTTTCCTTAAAAGTACTTTTTCTAACCTTTTATTTTAAATATATTTTACTCTTATATGTAAAATTAATAAAAGAGATATTTACATAAAGTTCATTAAAAACTTAAACGATATGATTAATTCAATTCTCCCCAACTTTTCGTTCTAAATAACCATTAGTCCGAAAGTTTGTGAAGGAACGAACAATGCGACGTTTGTAAAGTTGTTTTCAGTATTTACTCAAAAGGTTCACATGTTTTTGTACAAAAAATGAAACACAGGGATAATCTGCCACAAGTAGTGATGGATAGTATATAAATAAGGTATAGAAAGTTATTGGCACTAACAACCGCGGATTAGAGCCAGTTAAACCCATATAGGAGTGATTCAAAATGATGAATTGGTTACGTACTAATAAATATGCTTCCGGACTATTATTACTCATTAGATTATACCTTGGCTACGAATGGATGATTCATGGTTTCGAAAAAATTAAAGGCGGAGCTTTTGATGCTTCTGGATTCCTTGGAAATATTGTTGCCAATCCTGTAACAGGCCCAGATGGAGGGGCACTCTATCCAATCTATGGTGCTTTTATTGAAAAATTCGCCATCCCAAATGTTGGCTTAATCAACGTCTTAATTCCATGGGGTGAATTTCTAGTCGGACTCGGATTATTGCTGGGAGTTTTAACAACTACTGCAGCTTTCTGTGGATTATTAATGAACTTTATGTTTGTGTTCGGCGGAACTGTATCTACTAATCCACTATATATTCTACTTGGATTGATTATTTTGGTAGCAGGTGCAAATGCTGGCCGATTTGGCGGAGACTATTACGTACTACCTTGGATTCGCAAAACAATCTTTAAAAAAGAGGATAAGAAGTCTCTAAACACAAAAAAATTAACTCCAAGTCATTAACAGAAGATACTTGTATAAATGACACTGAGAAAAAATTCTCGGTGTCATTTTTTCTTTTCTAAATTACTCGCACACATCAATTTGTAGTATGGAACTTCACTGAAATGGCTCAACTAATTTAAATATAAAATTATCCTTAGTTGTATACTAACAGTTGAATCCACGGTTGACTGTTTACCTTATTTTGCTTATGATTATTTGGTATCTTCGGGTATACCGAACGTGGTTCGTAACCATCCCACGATAAAAAACTAAGGGAGAGATTTCCAAAATGAATATTAGAACACTTACTGTTAATGGTGTTTTAGCGGCACTTTATATTGCTATGACCATGATTGTACAGCCGATTGCATTTTCGAACATTCAATTTCGAATACCTGAAATGTTCAACCACCTGATCGTATTTAATAAAAAATATATATATGGGATTGTAATAGGCGTATTTTTATCCAACCTCTTATACTCGCAATTACTAGCATATGATTTGGTTTTTGGTGTAGGACATTCCATCCTGTCATTAACCATCACAATTCTGATATGCAAATTTATTCATAACATATGGGCAAGAATGTTTATAAATACGTTCGTGTTTACTTTTATGATGTTCCTCATTGCTATGGAGTTAAATATCGCCCTCAAATTTCCATTCTGGATTACCTGGGCCACTACAGCTATTGGAGAATTTGTTGTCATGGCGATCGGTGCACCAATTATCTACGCTCTAAATAAACGTCTTCATTTTTCAAAATTAGTATAACTTACGATGTATATAAAGCTTGATCCTTTACCTGGATCAAGCTTATTTATATGTTAAAAATAGGACCTTGAAAAAATATTTCAAAATTTTGCCACGAAAAAGATGCTTAATTTACATAGAAGTAGGGTATCTTTGAATTATAGAAAAGTAGAAGGAGTGGATTTTGGAATGGACGCAAAATTAAAAGAGTTAATTGATGGTCTTAATGAAGATTTAGCAAATGAATATGCTGCATCTATCATGTATTCAAACTACGCAGCTTTAGTATCCGGTTTGTACAGACAAACTTTAAAACCTTTCTTTGAAGGTGAAATATCTGATGAACAGGGTCATGCATTATACCTTGCAGAAAAAATCAGTACATTAGGTGGAACTCCAACTGTCACACCAGCTGAAGTTATACAAACTACTGATGTGAAAGTTATGCTTGAATCTGCTTATCAAGCGGAAAAAGATACAATCGACCGCTACGAAACCCGTAAGAAACAAGCAGAAGAATTAGGTTTAACTGAATTAGTTGTCAAACTTGAAGATTTAATCACAGATGAAACAGGCCATATGGAAGAATTAGGCCGCATTCTCAGTGACTCTCGATTTGACTGATTAAAAAATAAGTTTTTATGACTTAAAATAGAAAAAAAACAAGAACCGTCATTCTACTCACATCAGGATGGCGGTTCTTTTAGTTCTAGTGCCATGGCGCTTATTCCGGTACAGGGATAACAAACTCTGTTTTTTTACCTTTAAATAGTTCCTTCCCTTTGCTATCCCGGAACGGTCCAAATTCTAGTTTTAATTTTTTAGTTAAACTATACAATTTCTTATCCATTAAAAATACAAGCAGCTTTTCTCCTGATGCTCCTGCTGCAATTTCCTTTTTTTGTTGATCTGGCTCCAGACTGGTTTGAGACATATAAGATAGTTGATTGTCGTTTGCTCGTAGAAATGAGCCTACTGATTTTAAATTTAATGATTGCTCAGAATTATTCTCGAGCTTCAACTTTATTATTAGTGCCACAATATTAGTTTTACTGATATGTTCAAACTTTGGTTTCGTTTCCTCAGATGGCGTTATTTCCGTAAACTGTATACCTTCTAACTTAATGTTTACGTTGTCAATTTTTTGAATATCATTCATTTTTAAATTTTCATAGAGAATTTTTTTTGAAGCCATTTTATCAGATGTCAAGCGATTTTGATCTAGACTGGGTTGAGATGTCCCCTTTTTCGTTTCTTCTTCCTTGGCCGCCACGCTATTCTTTGTTTCTTTATTCTCCATACTTACTTCTTCAGTATTATTATTTTTTTTATCCTTTTCATTCTTCGATTCTTCTCCGCCTTCACAAGCTGAAACTACAAAAATAAGGCATGCCATACATATATACCTCAGTTTTTTTTGCATGATTCAACCTCCACTATTTTTATTGTAAAGTTGTTAGTGATATATACCTTTGCTTAAGACTTAATATTCTACCCATAACCGGTATTTTCCTATCAATCCAACATAATTGTTATAAAATATGAATTTCATTTTACGAATTGGCTTAGTTAACTTCCCCTGGCCTTTCTTATCCTACAGGAAACTCCAGTCCATCCACTACTATCAATCAGAAAAAAGTTAACAGTGAAATTTAACAAAGCTTACGAATAAAAAAAGGATTGTCTGAGACAATCCTTTTTTCCACACTATTCAATTTCATTATTTCGTAAAGAGCTTAGTTACCAAAATACCTGCCACAAAAGTTATACAACATAGCAGAATAGTACCTAGTCCTGTTGGTAATCCGGGGACGATAACAAAGATCGATCCAATAATCAGACCCATAATAACGGCAAATGTCATATGCGGATAGGCCCTTAGTAAAAAGCTAATCGCTTTACTGCTCACAACAAAACCAACCACTGCTCCAGCCCCTACAATGATAATAATTGTAAAGTTTAAATCTGATAGTGCAGATATGACCGTTGAATAAACGCCCAGCAGCAGCAAGATAAACGAGCCACTAATACCCGGAAGCAGCATGGCCATACTTGCAAGCCAGCCAGAAAAGAATAATCCAATAGCAGATAATAGTGTTACTTCAGATATCTCAATGGATTCATTCGGCTTTAAAAATCCTAGCGCTGCCATCATAATTGCGACCAAAACGACAACCCCAATATGCTTCCCAGTAAAGTGTTTTTTCACCTCTGCCTGTCTTATGATAAATGGCAGTACACCTATTATTAACCCGACAAAGAAGAATTGTGTCGGTTCATAATGATGTTCTAGCAAATAATCAATCACCCGGCTAAACAGTAACAAGGTAAAGCCGATTCCAATTGCTAATGGTAACAAAAATCCTAGATGCCTTCTCCAGTCACGGCTGAAGAACCCACTGATTGATAATAATAAACGATCATATATTCCTAATATAAACGCTATGGTCCCTCCGCTCACACCGGGAATTAAATCACTGATACCCATTAACATACCACGATATATATTTTTCCACTCCACTATTTTTCAGTCCTTATATTTTATTTCACTATAATAGTTTATAAAATATAAACCTATAAAAACAATGGCACTTTATACAAATTATCATACTCCTCTATGAATATAGACTCTTTCAAAATCTACACGGAGATAACTCACCTGATATTCCCAATAATAATGGATACATCTCTGAATTAAAAAAAAGCAAGCTTTTGTAAGCTTGCGCACTCCGTATATTCTTCCTATTATCGATGAACTTCCAACAACACTTTACCAGTAGTCTTTCGTGCTTGCAGTAACTCATGAACTTTTGCCGCTTCCTCTATAGGATGCACCTCACCAATAATTACCTTTAAATCTCCATTTTCCAAAAGTGAAAATAACTCATGCATACTTGGCAGTAATAGTTCTGGCTTCCTCATTATTTGCGGAAGGAAGAATCCAATCACGGATTGATTTCGAGCCATTAACGATGATGGATACATAATGGCTTGTTCTCCACTTGCCACTCCGTAGATAACCAATCTCCCAAAGGTAGCTAAACATTTAAGTGTATCCTTAAAAACAGTGCCCCCAGCCATTTCCAGTGCTACATTAACCCCACGGCCACCTGTCGCTTCCAATACTTCTTTATCCCAACCCTCATTAGTATAATTGATACATACATCAGCTCCAAGAGACCGTGCAAGCTCTAACTTTTCCTCCGTGCTGGCTGTAGCAATTACCTTGCCAGCGCCCATTAGTTTAGCCAATTGGACAGCAATAGTTCCTACGCCTCCAGCAGCCGCGTGAACTAATACAGATTCGCCTTTTTGCAGACGGCCCATTGTTTTTAAAATATGGTAGGCACTCAACCCTTGCAGTGGGAGGGAGACAGCTTCTTTCAAATCCTGTTCTTCTTTCAGGAGGATTACGGATCGTGCATCTGCCACAACATACTCAGCATATCCCCCAGATTCAATTAGCGTGACGACTCTCGCTCCAATATTTACATTCGTTACCTCTTCACCGACTTCAACCACAACTCCAGCAACTTCTGCTCCAGGCACAAAAGGAAGCTTGGTTGGTACGACATATTGCCCTTCTCGCCTGGCTGTATCGGCGTAGTTCACACCAATTACATGTATCTGGATTAACACTTCATGCGGACCAGGTATCGGTTTATCCAATTCAACCATTTTTAAAACCTCAGGCCCTCCGTACTCCGTAAATTGAATGGCTCTCATGATACATACACCCTTTCGCTTATTTACCGGTAAATTAAAAAAGGAATACTTTTGTTTCATCTTCAAGACCTCGTGTGTATGGTAGGCTCCCTACTTTGTTTGGATTTCTTCTCTTAATGCCCTGCGAAGAATTTTTCCGACATTGGTTTTAGGTAATTCATCACGGAATTCCACAATCGTTGGCACCCGGTAGGCAGCCATATTCTGTTTACAGTATTCAATCATTTCTTTCTCTGTAGCTGACTTATTCGCTTTTAAAACAATAATGGCTTTAACTGTTTCACCCCGATATTCATCCGGTACTCCAATTACAACTGCTTCTTGTACGGAAGGATGCTCATATAGGACTTCTTCAACATTACGGGGATAAATATTATATCCGCTTGCAATGATTAAATCCTTTTTACGGTCAACAATTGAAAGATATCCATCTTCATCCATTTTGGCAATATCCCCTGTAAATAGCCATCCATCGCGGAGAGCAACAGCCGTTTCTTCAGGCATATTCCAGTACCCCTTCATAATCTGTGGACCTTTAACAATTAATTCTCCCAATTGGCCATTTGGAACTTCTTCTGTCCCTGTAGCTATATCCACAATTTTACAATCAGTGGATGGATAGGCAATACCAACTGTTCCCGGTTTACGAATACCAAAAGAAGGATTGCAATGCGTTACCGGCGCTGCTTCTGAAAGTCCGTATCCTTCCAAAATCTTGGCACCCGTTTTTGTCTCATATTCTCTCATTAATTCCACCGGCATCGGGGCACTACCACTATTGCAAACTTCAATGCTGTCAATTCCATATTCCTGTGCTTTTGGATGAGCATTGATTGCCACGTACATGGTTGGTACGCCTGGGAAAATTGTTGGCTTCTCTTGTTTAATCGTTTGAAGAACCTCTTCAAGATTGAAACGCGGAAGCAGTATATTTTCACTGGCCATTAAGATACACCCATTCATACAAGCTGTCATGCCGAATACGTGGAATAATGGGATGACAGTCAAATACCGCTCTTTCCCTCGCTCTACAATGTGTTTAAAAAATTCCTTTGTTTGATAAATATTCGCCACTAAATTACGATGCGTGAGCATAGCACCTTTCGAACGTCCCGTCGTTCCGCCTGTATATTGCAATACAGCAATATCATGGCTTGGGTCAATATCTACTGGCTCTGCAGGAGTTAGTGTATCTGAAATAAATTGCTCAAATGTACGATCGACTCCGAAGTCTGCCCCGGATGGCTGCAAACTGACTACAATAATATTTTTTAGATTCGTAGAAGGTTGAACAGATTTAACAGTTTGATAGAATGCATCCATTACAACGATCGTTTCAGTGCCGGAATCTTTCAATATATGTTCCAATTCCCTGGCTACTAACATTGGGTTAATTTGAGTAACAATCCCTCCCATTGTTAATGCACCATAAAAGGCAATTACATACTGAGGACAGTTCGGCAGCATGATCGCTACCCTATCACCTTTTTTAACGCCATTCGTCTGAAGAGCTGCGGCGAAACGGCTTGAAGTTCCTGAAAGTTCCTGATAGGTCATTTTCCTTCCCAAAAAAGAAAGGGCGTTGTTAGTGGGGAAATGAATTGTTGTTTCATGAAGAATGTCTGGCAATGATTTGTTTGGAATTTCAATCTCAGATGCAATGTCTTCTGGATATTGCGCGAGCCAAGTTTTTTTTTCCATGATCAAATCTCCTTCATCTTTTATTTAAACCATGGCGTGTTTTCCGCCATCAACTACCAATACTTCGCCTGTTATATAGTTAGATGCGTCAGATGCCAAGAATAGAACAACCCCCTTCAAATCTTGATCATTCCCAAGCCTTCCTAGAGGAGTTAAATATTCAAGTGCATCTCTTCCATGTTCAAGTAAAACCTGAGACATCTTGGTAGGGAAAAAGCCTGGTGCTATTGCATTCACATGAATATTGTGTTTCCCCCACTTCACTGCCAAATCCTTTGTTAAAGTTATGACTGCGCCTTTACTGGCATTGTATCCAACCGTATCCATCATGTCAGCATGAGTTCCGCCGAGGCCTGCTACCGAAGCTATATTGATAATTTTCCCCCGCTTCTGTTCCACCATTACTTTCCCTACCGCCTGGGACATGAGAAAAGTACCTGTCAAATTAATATTGATAACCTTATTCCAAGCTTCAAGCGGCATATCCAGTGAAGGTGCTCCCCATGAAGCCCCGCTATTATTGACCAGAATATCGATACACACAAATTTATTTAGCGTTTCTTTGACGACGTTCTGAATATCTACCGCATTTCCGATGTCGCATTTTAGAGCCAAGGTTTGCACGCCATATTCTTTTTCCAGGCTATCTGCCACCCTTTGGCAAGCCTCAACCTTACGTGAACACAGGACAATATTAGCCCCTGCTTCAGCTAATCCCAGTGCTATTTGAGCTCCAAGACCGCGTCCGCCTCCCGTAATAATCGCTGTTTTACCAGATAAATCAAACATTCGTAAAACATTCATGATTAGCTTGCTCCTCCTCGTACTATTTTTTGATTTCGAGCTTAGCCAGCTGAGCACGATGCACTTCCATCAGGCCAATCTGCCAGGAAAGATCCTCTGAATTGCCAACAGTACCAAATCCCTATATAACTCTGTCGATAATTTCAATGCCCTGTTGAGCAACCACCTTAATCATCACTTTTGTATTTTACTTCCAATTATGTTCATCATATAATAACTTCGCCTGCTCAACTTCAATTCTTGAGTTTGCAATCTAATCCTTTATGCTACCCTTATTAGGAGTCAGCTTTTCCAATACACGCTTTAATGAATACGCTTACATAATATTTCTTACGAATGTACCACCGTTCCGATTGGCCTCATAGGTTGGTAATTCAGATCAATCCTGAATCTCACACAAAGTTTCTTCTTCCAAATTGGTAAGACCAATCCATATGCATGCAGTCTCAGGAAATTTTATACCCCCTCTTTTTCAACATCATTTTTATTCTTCCAAAGGGGTCCTTAACTCCAGACCATTTCTTGCTCATTTAAATATTCCCTTAAAAAAGCTCATTAAGGATCTCTAGAAATCAACTACCTTACTAGAATAGGAAAAAGTTCTTACTACCTTCACACATCGACCTGTTAATCGCTTCCAATTATACAATTAAATCTGAAAATTACAACTATTTAACAAATGATTGAAAGTTTTATTTTTTAAATTAATGGAATTGACTCTAATTTTTAAGTAATTCATACTATATATTAGTAAATATATCAAAAAAAGGAGATGTGCTATGAAAATACGTTCTATTAAAGAAACCGCAAAACAAGCACTGAATGGCAAATGGGGAATTGCAATCGGTGTATTTTTTATTAACTATATTTTAGTTTATATAATAGGAATTATTCCTCAGGAGATTATTTTCCTTCTTGCCACGTTATTTATATCTGGTCCTTTGGCGATTGGATACATGTGGTTTCACTTAGATTTAAAACGAAAACAAAATCCCTCAGTCAAGGTTTTGTTCCAAGGGTTTACAGTAAATTATTCTAGAAATACTCTAACCTACATTTTAATGTCACTATTCATTACCCTTTGGTCTCTTTTACTTATTATACCTGGAATTATTAAAGGACTTGCCTATTCGATGACCTTATTTATATTACGGGATCGTCCTGAACTGACTGCTCTTCAAGCTATTACAGAAAGCCGCAAGATAATGAATGGGAAGAAAAAAGATTTGTTCTTATTAAGCTTATCGTTTATCACATGGTTTATCATTCCATTCTTATTGATCATAATTGGAAGTATATCTATGGCACTTGGATATGATGCAGATGCTACTCTAATTTTCGCAGGATCTGCCAGCATTATTATTGGAATCATTGCTATGATTGGTATATCCATTTACGTTTCCCCTTACTACATGACATCACTCGCCGTCTTTTATGACGATTATGTAAAACCAACAGAAGACTATATTACAAAGGGTCCAATATCTCCAAATCATGATATGACTATAGAATACGACAAACTTGCTAAACCTATAGAATAAAGAATAACCCCGGTTCTCCTATAGAACCGGGGTTATTCTTTATTCTATTATTTAAATTTATAAGCAGGCTGTGTCTTCTACACGCCTTTAAAATCAGTCTTTCTGTATATCTGCAACCTCATTCATAACGGGTGTGGTTTGTCTCAACATTCCAATTGCGTAACCAATAATAGCTCCCATAATAGCCGGAGCAATCCAGCCTAATCCAACTGAAGAAAGTGGTAAATAAGTAAATAGGCTATTGATTCCTTCAATCTTTAAACCTGCTGCATTTATCCCATCAAATAAACTTACGATAAAGGTTAATCCCAAACTACAAATATAGACTTCAGACAATCCTTTAAATGTATTATGCATGAATGTAAGGAAAATCAGAACTATGGCTAGAGGGTAAATAGCTGTCAATACAGGTACTGAAATAGCCACTAAGTTGGCTAGTCCCACATTGGCAACTAATGCACTGAATACAGATAAAACAATTGCATATGTTTTATAGGAAAGTCTTGGAGCTAATGTATTAAAGTATGCCGCGCAAGCTGTTACAAGGCCAATACTAGTCGTTAAACAAGCTGCAATAACAGCAAGTCCCAAGATCAAGCTTCCATAAGAACCAAAATAATGATGAGATGCTGCCGCTAATATAGCACCTCCGTTATCAAATACCCCAATCTCTTCTGCAGCTGTAGCACCTAGATATGCCAGTCCCCCATAGATAGCTGCAAGTAAACCCGCTGCAATAAACGCGGACTTCATAACACTACTCAT
Source organism: Pradoshia sp. TA40_28 (assembly GCF_059694525.1). NCBI lineage: Bacteria > Bacillati > Bacillota > Bacilli > Caryophanales > Bacillaceae > Pradoshia > Pradoshia sp. TA40_28. The sequence continues at coordinate 129,347 of NZ_JCATZO010000009.1, read as the reverse complement.
CATTTCTTTTTTACCATGAATTCCTGTAGAACGTACGGCATTGATAATGATAATTCCAAACACGAAAGACGCTAATGTATCCATTGTCAGGTAACCTTCCTGGAAACCTTTAAAGAATGCGTGTTCTGTGTATTGTTCAGCAGGAGTTGTTAAACTTCCCATTGGATTAAACAAAGCTGCAAAGATTAATAGTGCTATAAGAAATAATAAAATAGGTGTCAAGATTTTACCAACAACATCGATAATTTTTCCTGGTTTTAATGCAAAGAAACAAGTAACCGCAAAAAAGATAATAGTGAAAATCACCATTGCCACGTTGCTATTCATGTCACCAATTAATGGCTTAACACCAATTTCATAAGAAACCGTTCCTGTCCTCGGGATTGCGAATAAAGGACCAATAGCAAGGTAAAGTACCGTAGTAAATACGATTGCAAACATTGGATGTACGCGTTTAGCCATTGAATACAGATCGCTTTCACCTGAATACCCAATTGCCAATACACCTAAAAGCGGTAGTCCTACTCCAGTTACGATGAAACCTATTGTAGATTCCAATACATTGGCACCAGACATTTGTCCCATTAACACCGGGAATATTAGGTTGCCAGCTCCAAAAAACAAAGCAAAGAGCATGAAGCCAATCGCTAGAGTTGTAGACTTATTCTTTCTATTATCCATAAAAAAACCTCCCGTTCAATCTCGTTGGACACTATAATTATCAGATAATTCTAAACATTTTTAATATAACAGTATTTAGTTTAACATAATCGTCAGGATTATTCAGACTTTTTGTTTCATTTGTGACTTTTTAATGCTAACTTTCGCTAAAGCGCCCCCTACAATACAAGTGATTATAGTAATTGTCCTCTAAAAATGCAAGGTGATTTAAAAACTAATATAAAGGTAAATTTTATCAATAGTTAAGAGAAATTATATAGGTCATTTTAGTTTATTTTTGAATATCTTATCAATACAAAAAACCCTAATTCAAAGATAGAAAAAGGGCTCTTCATATTTTTTGATTGTTCCTACCATTGTAATCCGATATTTAACCAACAAAGTATTCAGCATATTGGCTATCTGACTCCAACAAACTATTCCAGTATTTCTCAGGTCCTAATATATGTTGGCTAATAGCCTCATCTATTTGGTCCACTTCTTTGTTTTCAATAATGTTAATAATATTCTTATGTTGTTCGATGATATCTGTATAATCATATTTGATTTCAGATAACAGCCGAATCCGATTATAATGTGTGCTAAGGCGGTTAATCGCGTCCCATATATGTTCTTTTTCTTGATCTTTATAAAATAGGGCGTGGAATTCTTGATCTAGTTCATGAAAGGTTCTTTCCACACCTTTTTTTCCTATGCAATTTTCCTGTAAACTGATAACCTTCTTTAGTTCTAATAATGTCTCTTGTGAAATAGATTCGCAGGCTAACTTAAGAACTTCTCTTTCTAGAACAGAACGCATAAAAGCTGCCTCTTTAACCAATTTATAATCAATTTTGGATATATATGAACCAACCTGTGGCCATACCTCAACCAAATGTTCCTCTTTTAATTTCCCGATTACCTCTCGAATCGGCGTTCGTGAAATCCGTAGTTCATTAGCCAATTCAATTTCGCTGATTGCTTGTCCCGGTTTTAATTCAAGAGACATAATCCCATTCTTAATAATTCTGTACGAATAATGTTTATTATTTTCTCCAGGTAATTTGGGTGTCACTGTTAACATCATGATTTCTCCCTTATATAAACGTATATAAAACTCAAAATTCTTTACTCTCCACGTAACCAATATACCTATGTATTTCAATTATCATCATATTCCAAACATTTTTCAAGCAATTCAAAAAAAAGCTGAGACGACTGGTCAGGCCCGACAAGCATAAGACAAATACTCGCAGGGCGTCCTTCTCCCGTAGAGTATTTGCTTATGACTCGAGGGCCTAGGAGTCGAAGCTGGATTAATAAAGAGCTTATGTCCCGAGCTCCTAGGCCCTGAAGCTGGATTTGCATAAAAAGCTGAAACGACTTTATTAACGAACGAAGACTAAATACGCCACGTCCTGTGGCAACGTCTTTGTGATCAACATCCTGTTAGCCCAAGTATGTCATTTTCCTTTAGCATTTTCTATTTTACGTACCTTATTTCGACATATTCCAGAAGTACAGGCATCGTTAATCGTTATTATGAAACACGAAATTATTCTCCAGCTGAATCCCCACTAGGATAAAAGGGGGCTAAAAATCACCATATTTATAGGTATATGTATAAAATCCCCTCCCCTATTCCCCATTCTCTCTATATATAGCCAAAGAATAGTTTCTAGCTAACTAGCTCAGTAAGTCTGATTACTTATTTTTATTATAGTAGTGTACTAAAGTCTCTCCTACCCCTTTTTATATACGACTATTTCCATATGAAATCAAAATAAATAGTCTCTCTGACTACAGGTACTGATTAGAATGACACCTGTAGTCAGATAAAGGTTGTATCTAATGATTCATTTTTACTTTCCTCGGGATTCTTGTGACATATAGTGACAGGATTTTAACAGGTCCATTAGTTATGGTAGAAATACCAGCATGATTCCTATAATTCGATAGTACTTAACAAGGAGGTGTACATATTATTGTATCTTGGCAGTTTGTAAAAATAGAATAGGGAGGGAAACATGTTGAAAACAAAGAGAAAAAAAGTATCATCACTCATACTTACATCTATTCTCATACCATCATTGTTGTTTACTTCAGGCTTTAATTCTTCATCAACATCTTCTGCTGCTTCTTCAAAATCGATTCATAGTTCTGCAAAAGGTACAATTATACAAAATAGCAGTAACAAAATCTCCAAAGATCTTCAAAATGAGTTTAAGAAAGAAGAAAAAGTTACCTTCTTAATAAAACTTAAAGAGCAGGTCGACACAGCCAAGGTAGCAAAAGAAGCTACTGCCACTGCGAAAAAACAAAAGCTTTCATCAGCCAAGACGACCTTGACTAAACGATCTTCCATCGTTACAAATCTTCGCGCAACTGCTGAAGAAACTCAGCATGAGCTAAAAAACTATTTAGAGAAACAAGAAAAAGCCGGTAATGCTGAAGATATTCAATCCTTCTACATCGTTAATGGGATGGCTGTAACAGCTACAAAAGAAGTCATGGAACAAGTCGCTGCATTTCCTGAAGTAGAAAAAATTTCACCGAATGAAACTGTTCACCTTATAGAACCCGTCAAACAATCCAAAGCTGAAAAGCCATTAATCGAGTCCAATATTAAGGAGAAACCGTCCAAAACAGAGACAAAGGCAGAAGTCTCCTCAATTGAATGGAATATCGAAAAAATCAGCGCCCCTCAAACATGGGCGATGGGAATCGATGGAGCTGGAACAGTCGTTGCCAGCATAGACACTGGTGTGCAATGGGATCATCCTACCCTAAAGACAAAATACCGTGGATACGACCCGGCTAATCCGGACAACCCGAACCATGAATTCAGCTGGTTTGATGCTACTTCTACAAACGGCTCAGCAGCATTTGACGATAACGGTCATGGTACCCATACTATTGGAACAATGGTAGGGTCGGAACCAAACGGTGCTAACCAGATTGGTGTCGCTCCTGGTGCTAAATTCATTGCTGTTAAAGCACTGGATGCAGCTGGCAGTGGGAGTCAAGCTGATTTACTAGAAGCCGGTGAGTACGTTTTAGCTCCAAAGGACGCGAATGGTACTCCACATCCTGAATACGCACCAGATGTCGTAAATAACTCATGGGGTGGCGCAGCAGGATTAAATGAATGGTTCCGTCCGATGGTTCAGGCATGGAAAAATGCAGATATCTTTCCTGAATTTTCTGCAGGTAATAGCGGACCGGGAGCAGGAAGTGTATCAGCTCCATCCAATTATCCTGAATCTTACGCAACTGCCGCAACAGATATCAATAATGCTTTGGCAAGCTTTTCTTCAAGGGGACCTTCTCCATATGACGGAGTCATGAAACCAAATATAGCAGCACCAGGTGTAAATATTCGCTCAGCTGTACCGGGAAACGCTTATGCTTCCATGAATGGCACATCAATGGCCGGGCCTCATGTGTCCGCAGTAGTTGCCCTGCTTAGACAAGCTGATTCAAGCTTAACTGTTGATCAAATGGAAGAGATTATGGACTTAACAGTAACACCATTAACTGACAGCGCTTATCCAGAGTCACCTAACTATGGATATGGTCACGGTTTAGTAAATGCTTTTGATGCTGTCTCTTCAGTTGTAAGTGGTTTAGGAAAAATCAAAGGAACTGTCTCCAAGGAAGGTGATGACACTCAAGCACCTGAAATTGAAACAGAACCTGTGACTACTTCATATAAAGAAATGGACCTTCCTCTTAGCGCAACCGCTACGGACGATGTATCCGTAACATCTGTCGTTTTGAAATATAAAAAAGCAGATGGCAGCTGGACTGAAGTTGCTGCAGAACGTGTAAGCGGAGATTATAAATCTGGCGAATACGAAGCAACCATCCCTGGTGCTGATTTAACCGGTGATTCAACAGAATATCAATTTATCGCTTATGACTTTGGTGGTAATTCAAAAGAATCAGCTGTTTGTCCAGTAGAATTACTTCCGGGTATTACAGGTGGCTACGAAACAGATTTTGAACAAAACCCAATCGGATGGACATCTTACGGTACAAATCATTCATGGGAATGGGGAGTACCAACAACAGGCCCTGGCGCTGCATTCTCAGGGGAAAAAGTATATGCAACAAATCTGACAGGAAACTATGCAAACAGCTCAAACATGAGCTTAGAAATGCCGCCAATTGATCTTCCTGAAGGAGCCAGCTACTTACAATTCAAACATTGGTTTGATTTAGAAAGAAACTATGATTTTGGGCATGTATTTATTTCTACCGATGGTACCAACTGGACACAGGCAGCTCGTTTCAATCAGACATCCGGTGGGTGGATTGATGGCGAAGTTGATTTAAGTGAATATGCAGGACAACGTATCTATATTTCCTTCAATGTTACAACTGATGGGTCTGTCCAGAAAGCTGGATGGTATTTGGATGATATCAAATTATCGGCAACTCCTATCCAACCTTCGTCAAAAGCTAAACATGGTGTGAAGAAAGATACAAAAGCTACTGATACTAAAATCAAAGATACAAAAGCTAAAGACCCTAAAGACGACAAAAAAGCAGCAAAAGAAAAAGTAGACGCAGCAAAAATCAAACCAATATCTGAAAAAGATAGTTCAAAAAATGAAAAACCTAGCAATGAGAAACCGGCACCACTGCTTTTACCAATTCAAGCAGAAGTAACCGTTCTTGAAACTGGCCGTTCTGTTTACACCAACCCACAGGATGGTTCCTATGAATTAACACACGCAACAGGTGATTACACTGTTCAAGCAGAAACATATGGATTCCAGTCCCAAACTCAAAGAGTAAGTGTTGTAGATGAGGGAATCGCTACTGCAAACTTTACATTACAAGAAATCCCTAAAGGGACAGTCAGCGGTACGATTACCAATAAAGTTACAGGCAATCCGGTTTCTGGCGCCACAGTTTATCTCGTGGAAGATGCTGCAGTCGCTCCCGTGACAACGAATGAAGATGGAGAATATTCAATTACTGCATATGAAGGTACCTACACACTTAAATTTGTTGCACCATCTTACCACAGCTCCGAAACAACAATTACAATTCAAGAAGGTGAAGCGGTAGTTAAAGATATAGAGTTACGCCCATTCATCGGCTACGCCGGTGAGATTAAATATGATGACGGTACAGCTGAAAATGCAAGAGCCTGGAATGCAGCAGGAAACAGCTGGGCTGTTAAAATGTCCTTAAAAGAAGGTGAAGATCAAGCTCTAGTAACTGGTGCACTCCTTCGCTTCTGGGATACGGAATGGCCACTTCCAGGTGGTACAGAATTCCAAGTATCCGTTTATGACGCCAGTGGTGCAAATGGCGGTCCTGGCACTAAATTGGCAGGTCCTTTCACCGAAACGGCTTTGCGTGATGGCACTTGGACACATGTTGACCTTGCCGAACACGGCGTCATGGTAGAAGGTGACTTCTTCATTGTCTATACACAAACAAAGGCAAATCCAAATGCACCTGGCTTGGCAACCGATGAAGACGGTCCAAATGCTAAACGCAGTTGGCAAAGTGTAAGCGGAGCATGGTCCCAAACTCCGGAAGCTGAAGGGAACTATATGATTCGTGCGACTGTCAACTATGAATTACAAGTACCAACCATCACTTCTCCTAAAGATGGTGCATTTACGAATAAAAAATCTGTAACAGTTGAGGGTAAATCTTCTCCTGAAACAACGATTGATTTATTCAACGATGGTGAAAAAACAGCTACTACAGAAACGAATGCAAGCGGCGACTTCTCTGTTGCTGTTGAATTGAATAATGGTGTAAATACACTGACTGCGAAAGCAAAAACAGATGTCGGTTCAACAGATCCATCTGAACCAGTTACGATTACACTTGATCAGGATAAACCTGAACTGACCATTACTTCACCGACAGATGGTTCTAAAACAAATAAAGAAACCGTCACAGTTACAGGAACTATTGCTGATGCCAATCTGGATTGGGTAAAAGTAAATGGTCAAACTGCAACTGTAAACAATGGAAAATACAGCAAACGTATCCTTCTTGACGAAGGTATCAATGAGATTACTGTTCAAGCTAAGGACAAAGCAGGCAACAGCATTAAGAAGATAATTAAAATCGATGCCAATTATACGGCACCTGAACTTTCCAACCTACTCCCTGCTGAGGACAAAGTATTGGAAAGCGGCGATTCTGTCAAGGTGGAATTCGACAGTGAACCTGGATTAGATGCTACTTTCTCAATCCTTGCTCCAGTCACAAACCTTCGCGTCTCTAACGCTCTTGAGCTTCCAATGCGTGAGACATCGGAAGGACACTATGTCGGCTACTATACTGCCACTAAAAATATCAAAGCAAATGGGGCAGCCGTTCAAGTAACCGCAGAAGATGACTATGGCAATAAAACGATTGAAAGAGCGGAAGGTTTACTAGATATAAACGCTCCACAATAAAACGATTAAGCACAAGTACATTATGTACTTGTGCTTTTCTCTAATTTACAAATCCCCTATTAATCTAAGATACCACTTATATCAAATCTTACGAACATATCTCAATGAGATATAGTTTTCTTCCTCTCTATTTTCATATCCTTTTTGTTCATTATTGAAGGTGAACCCTCTTGCCTCATAAAAGGGAATGCCTTTTTGGTTCCCCTTTGCTACAGACACCCATTGTTCCGTTGCATGAAACTCTTCTTTTTGTTGCTTTGTCAGAATATCTAATAATCTTGTCCCAATTCCTTCATTGCGTCTATTGGGGTTAAGATATAAAACAAATACCTCCCCGTTTGTCTCACCAATCATGCCACCCCCAATTGCTCCAATGACTTCATTGTCTTCCACAGCAACAAAATATCCTCCCCACTCCCTACTCGTATCAGTTACTTCCTTTAAAATTCTTTCGTGGTTATAAAACTCTTTTACGACTCTTTCAATATACTCTTCAGAGCGTAATTCTGTATAAGTGGCCCACTGTCCATCACTGCATACTTTCGCAATCCCCTCGACATGGCTTGCATCTGCTTTTAAAATATCTATCATCTTTTCCTTCCCCCATTAAGAATCATTTTTGTTTCTAATTCCATATACAGTTCGTCATAAAAAGGTGTTAATCCTTCTTGGGTTAACACCTCTCACCTTCTCCTTCAATCCAGTAATGGTAAACGTCTAATATAAAATGCCTGTACTGTGCAAAATATAAAGAAAGCCACCTATAGAATTGGCTATGAAGGAGGATCATATGAATCCATTTTTAGAAAGTGCGAGAGCTATGAAGGATGAGTTGGTAAAATACAGACGGGAAATTCATCAGAATCCGGAGGTAGGCGATCACCTTCCTCAAACCACGAAATATGTAATGGAGAAACTGAAGGAGTTTGGATATGAGCCAAAGGAAATTTGCGAAAGTGGCATTGTTGCTTTAGTTGGAAAACCAAATTCAAAGAAAACATTTTTGTTGCGAGCTGACATGGATGCCCTTCCAATTGAAGAACAAACCGACTATCCATTTAAAGCTACAAATGGGAATATGCACGCCTGCGGACATGATTTTCACACTACCATGCTATTAGGCGCTGCAAAATTATTAAAACAGCATGAAAATGAACTCGAAGGTACCGTAAAGCTCGTATTTCAGCCAAATGAAGAAGGTTTCAAAGGTGCAAAACGAATGTTGAATTCAGGCGTTTTAGAAAACCCTAAAGTGGATGCTGCCATGGCTCTGCATGTCCATTCTGGAACACCGTCAAATACAATTTTATATGGGCGTGGAACAAGTATCGCAGGCTGTACAATCTTTAGGATTACTGTCAAAGGAGTAGGCTGTCACGGCGCAATGCCGGAAACAGGTGTGGATCCGATTAATATTGCAGCTCATATCTATACCTCCATGCAAGAAATTATCACCAGAGAAATATCAGCTACACAATCCGTGGTGATCACAGTAGGAAAATTTCAAGCTGGCAGCACACATAATGTGATTCCTGAACAAGCTGTATTGGAAGGAACAATACGCTACTTAAATGTTGAGTTAGGGGACTTCATCTATAAAAGATTAGAGAAAATCGTTACTTCAACAGGCGAAATGTTTAGAGGAGAGGCTAAAATAGAGACAGTTGCCTCCGTTCCTCCATTAACGAATGATAAAGAGCTGGGCACTCAGTTATCTTCCTATGTAAAAGAGGTAGTTGGTGAACAATCCGTTATCTCATTTGAAGGTGGCGGTATGGGCTCTGAAGACTTTGCCTCCTATTGTTATGAAGTTCCTAGTGTGTATTTTTTGCTGGGAGCCGGTACAAAAGAAGAGAACCCACATTACGGGCTTCCAATGCATCATCCACAGATTGTTTTTAATGAAGATATCTTACCAACGGGTGCAGCCATACATGCCTATAGTGCAATGATGTGGTTGAAATCGAATCAATAGAGATCAAAAAGGCAGGAAGAGTGTGGCAGAAGCTATCAAAGGATGTCACACTCTTTTGATAGCTCAATTACAATTATTTTTGAAATATAGCTGTCAAAAACCATCCTCAGCAAAAACATCATTCATTGAATCTGTTTGTCTCATCTTTTTTATTTCAATTTCCTGTAGATCCTTAAAGATGTCTCTTAATTTTTGTTCTGTAAAGCCTAACCCTCCTTTGAGACTCCAATACCTGTACACATCCCAATCAGTCATATCTGATCCGCCATACTTCCCATTTTCAAGAAAACAGGTAATACCAAACAAACCTTCTTTTTTTAAAGCTCTTTTAACTAAATTGATATAACTAATTCTCCGGTGAGGTGCTATATGATGAAAGCACCCTGAATCAAATACAATATCATAGCTTCCATCATCAATGGCTAAATCAAATATATTTCCATGTATAAAATTGATTGCTAAACCACTCTCTTTCGCTCGTTCTCTTCCCCACTTCAGACTTTCTTCTGAAGAATCAACTGCATCAACATGACAATCTTTTTCAGCAAAAAATGCTGCATTTCGTCCAGGACCACATCCCAATTCGAGCACTTTACTCCCCGGAACAAACAAGCCCTTTTTGAAATACTCCACTAAGTTTTCATCAGGCCGATTAGAAAAAAAAGGTACATTCCGTTCACGATCCAAATAAAATTGATCCCAATTAAACCTGGTTTGTTCTTTTAATAATTGATCCATCATCCTCAGCAAATCATCATAACTATAAAGAGCTTCCATACTTATATCTTCCTCTCCAAATTAATCACGCACTCTTGATTACCATTTTATAACAAACGGTATAATCCAACTACAAAACTATTAGATTAATTTGGATTGATTAAATCACCTGCACGGCGCCTAATATAGAATGTAAATGTTTAGAAGCTATATTTAGATTCAACACATACTAAGTCCTCAGGTTAGCCGTAACCATTTGGCTAATAAACTACAAAAAGTCCATGATTAACATGGACTCGATGATTAAGCCAGAGCGCCCTCTGGATTATAGGCCGATATATCAATATCCGGTTCCTCTCCAACGATCAGTTTTGCGAGCTGAGAAGCGATAAATGGACCCATCGTCAGACCTGAGGCACCCAAGCCATTTATGACATAGAGATTATGGTGATTTGGCATGCGGCCAAATACAGGAAGGAAACCTAGCGTAAAAGGTCTGAAGCCGACCCTTGTTTCAGTCAAGCTTGCATCTGCAAGATCGGGAGCAAGCTGAATTGCTTTACTCAGCACTTCTTGGACGCCTCCTGCCGTTATCCTGATATCCATTTCTTCATCGTTTTCATGCGTAGCACCAGCTATTATTCTTCCATCTGGAAAAGCAAGCAAATATTGATCATTCGGAGGAATGATCACTGGCCAATCATGTGTTTTGTCCGTGTGAACCTGCAAATGACAAATCTGTGCTTTCTGGAAGCTGACTTCCATTTGATAGCCTAGCGGTTCTAGTAATTGTCCAGCCCAAGCGCCTGCAGTAACTACTACTTGATCCGGTATCCATTCATCATTGCCGGCTGTCACAACGATTCGCCCTGCTTTCATAGAAAGCTGCGCTTCGGCTGATACGAAACGGGCGCCGTATTTTCTGGCTGCTCGTTGCAAGGCATTTCGTAAAGCCCGGCCATCGACGCGAGCGGCACCGCTGACGTGCACAGCTTCATATCCTTCCGCTAGCAAAGGAAATAACTGCCGTGCTTCGTTTTCGTTAAGACGGGTTATCTTACCCATCTCCGGTGCATCCGTTCTGCGCTTTTCAGCACGTTGCTGCATCGCATCCAGTTTTTTCGGATCCTCATGCAGGCTCAATGCACCTACACGTGCATAACCCGTTTCAGTCTCTCCATCTTGACGGAGTTCTTCAATTATTTCTGGATAATAGCGAGCACCGCCTTTCGCCAGCTGGTACCAATCTTTATTTCGCCTCTGGGACAACCATGGACAAACAATCCCTGCTGCAGCATCTGTCGCTTGTCCTTTATCAAAGCGATCGATCACAGTTACTTTTAAGCCACGTTTCGCAAGCTTATATGCGGTAACCGACCCTGCTATACCTGTTCCGATTATTGTAATATGCATATCGAACATCCTTTTCTTCATTTAACTACAATATACCATAGCATATACGACCTATTCCCAGCATTTTAATCGGTTGGGACACAGATAGACTTACATCCTTTTTTATTGAGAGTGACAGAAAAGATCAATCCGCAGGAAAAGCTTGCATAAAAAAACCTCTCATACGAGAGGTTTTTTTATTTATTAATAGCCAGGTTGGTTAATATCCCTTCTATGCTTATATTCCACTAAAGCATAGAGCAAAGTATACCTTTCTATTAATCTTCTTTAGTCGGAACCCAGCCTTTTGTCTGCAGGATGATGTTCCAAAGCGGTTCTGGAAGGCCATGACGATCTTCGCGAGCAGGATCAATCAAGCTGATAATTTCGTCTTCGCGTCCTTCTTTGATCTTTGTAACGAATTCCGGGTCGATTAACATTTCACGTCCCATGCCAATCAATGGTACTCCTGTATCTTTGGCTGCAACTACGTCTTCAGCAGAGTACAAGGATCCGACACCGATCAAAGGTAGTCTATCATTGATGCGTTCCTTGATTAAATCAATACGTTTAACGTTCGTATCCGCACCGCGGCGTGCTGTAGAATGGAAGTCCATTAAAGAAACATGAAGGTAATCCAAAGGTTTTTCCACTAGAGCATCAATCAGCTCAAGTGTTTCTTTCATCGTTAATCCAGGAGTTTCCGGTTCCTCAGGAGAGAAACGGTATCCAACGATGAAATCTTTGGAGCCATATTTTTCAACAGCATTTCTGACTGTGTCAACGACAGCCAGTGGGAAGCGTAAGCGCTCGCCCCATTCATCTTCACGACGATTGGAAAATGGAGAGTAAAATTGTTGGATAATATATCCATTTGCACCGTGAATTTCGACACCATCAAAGCCAGCTTCGATAGCACGACGAGTCGCTTCTCCAAAATCAGCAACGATTTGCTGTACTTCTGCAGTTTTTAATGCGCGTGGTGTAGTTGCACCTTCTTTTTCAACAGCACTTGGAGCCACAACATCCCCATTCGGTACAAGTTCAGCCGAAGCTTCCCGTCCGCCATGGTGAAGCTGGATGATTGCTTTAGCTCCTTCAGCCTTTATTGTATCGGCTAGTTTCTTTAGACCTGCTATATCTGTATCGCGTCCAATAGATGGCTGACCTGTGAACGCCTTTCCACTATATGATACATTTGCTGCAGCAGTGATAACCAAGCCGATTTCCTTGGAACGCTGTGCGATATATGAAAGTTCCTGATTAGAAATCGTTCCATCAGGATTAGAAGAGTAATGCGTCATTGGGGCGAGTACGAATCGATTTTTCAACGTAACACCATTTGGCAGTGTTAAGCTCTCGAAAAGAGAAGCATATTTTTCATTCATAGGGACAATTCCTCCTTTATATGACCTTCATTCTAGTGAGTTGCGTAAAAGGTAGCAAACAAAATGCTCATTCGTAAGCAGGTTATGATTTGTAACATACTATCACAGGTGAAGCTCGTTGCTTAATTGTTGGCTTCAGTAGTGCTGTCATCCTTGCTGACAGATATCACTGATTTCATTGCCTTTGATAAATAATAGAATTCTCCAAACCTGTGTCCAATGAAGATTGCAGATTTGTTTAAACAAAAATGTAGAACGCTGATTACATTTATGATTGATTTACAGGTTCAATAATGCCCTCCTTTTTATAATCCCTATAAAAAAGGCATTCAAACTGCTCATGATTATTCAACCAAAATTTAATCCTGAAAATTTAGTTATGTATTTGTAATAAATTTTACATCTTTTTCATCTAAATGATATTGATAATCGTTATCAACTAGATTATACTACTAGTAGAACACATCATAAAAGCCATAGAACAGAAATAAATCCCCCCTCTTTGCATAAAGGTCTCGAGGAGATACTCCTTGAGACCTTTTGCTATTTTATCTGATTTAAACCCTATCATTTCCATATGTTTCTCCTCCTTTGTTATGATGGAACCATTACATGTGAAGGGGGTTTTTTTTATGAATGAAAAAGTTCAGTTAGGCAAAACAGACTTACTTGTAAATCCGATTGGTCTTGGAACAAACGCAGTTGGAGGACATAATATCTATCCAAATCTCGATGAGGAAACAGGACGGGAAATCATACGCACAGCCATCGATCATGGTGTAAATTTTATTGATACCGCCTATTTTTATGGACCAGAACGCTCAGAGGAATTAATTGGAGAAATCGTTAGAGAAAAAGACAATCGAGAAAATCTTGTTATAGCTACAAAAGGAGCTCATAAGTTTATAAAAAATGAAATTGCAGTTGATAACTCCCCTGCCTTCCTAAAAAAAGCTGTGGAAGATAGCCTTATCCGTTTACGAACAGATTATTTAGACCTCTTCTACATTCATTTCCCAGATCAAGATACACCGAAGGATGAAGCTGTTGGTGCCTTAAAGGAACTAAAAGATGCCGGGAAAATCCGTGCTATCGGAGTATCCAATTTTTCTTTGGAACAATTAAAGGAAGCCAATAAAGATGGATATGTAGATGTGATTCAATCTGAATACAATCTATTTAAAAGAGATGCTGAAAAAGAATTCCTCCCTTATACAGTTGAACAGAATATATCATTTGTTCCATACTTCCCACTCGCATCCGGTCTCTTAACCGGAAAATACACAAAGAAATCCATTTTTAATGACGGACGTTCCCGTAACCCATTATTTCAGGGAGAACTATTTGATCAGAACCTGGCAAAGGTGGAGCAGCTTCGCAAAATTGCGGATGCTAAAAACGTTCATATCACTCACCTTACCCTTGCATGGTACTTGGCACAGGACTCCATTGATGTCATCATCCCTGGTGCAAAACAGCCTGAACAAGTAATTGATAATCTTAAAACATTGGATGTTGCGTTATCTGCTGAGGAAATCAAACAAATCAGTTCTATATTCGAATAAGAAATTGGTATAGCACACTATGGCTCAAATAGTAAAGTGGAATCGAACAGATCATTCGCTCGAGGAAATCGTTTCTCTGTATCAACAAGTATGGAATATGGATACTGACTGTACAGAACAATTCAACCGGCACATGCATTATGAGGATTTTAGAGGGTATATATGCTTAACTGAAGAGGAAAAACCTGTTGGATTCACCTATGGCTATGCTTCTTTACCAGGACAATATTATCATGAACTATTGAGTAGTCATCTAAAACCAGACTTATCCAATGAATGGCTGACAAATTGTTTTGAGTTCGTTGAGTTATGTGTCGATTCCTCCATGCGCCGGCAAGGAATTGGGGAATTGTTACACGATCACTTATTAAAGGACTTGCCTTTTCATACATCCGTATTAACAACCCAGTATCCCAATTTGGCTGCACGAAATCTTTATGATAAAAAAGGATGGATTGTCATTGATGATTCCTTCTTCCCAAATGAAAAAACAAAAGAACGATATCTAATATACGGTAAAAAGCTGTCCTAGCAGCTTGCAATGAAAAAGGAGAGCAGCCAACTTTAGCGCTCTCCTTTTTCATTTATCTTATCTTTGTATTTGATTGATTTTAGCAAGTGCTTGGTCCGTACTCCAGAAGACATTATCTTCTCCAATTACCTCCAGAATACCGCCTCGTTCAAATCGGCTGAGAACTCTACGCTGCACACCACTAAAGATGATGGTTACACCCTCTTGTTTCTTTAATTCGCAGAATTCAAGCAAGGCTTGTACCCCAGAACCGTCAATAGAGGATACACCGCGCATAGAAAGAATCATTATCCCTTGACTGATGTCTTCCAGGCGATCAGTCAACGAGCTCACCGTTGCAAAGAAAATAGGCCCGGTGAGGTAAACAACCCGTATATCATCATATGCCTGATCTAATTTTATCCCTTTATCTTCTAATTTTTCGATATCCACTTTACTGATGTTCATCTCTACGTCTGCACTGTTAATAACAAATAATATGGCAGATAGAGCAATTCCAGCAACAATGGCAACCGTTAAGTCAAACACAACAGTCGCAAGCAATGTTAGTATGAATTTAAAGATGGCCCCTTTAAATTTGTGAGAGAAGATATAATGTATACTTTCCCATTCATTCATTCGCCATGCCGTTACAATCAAAATACCTGCTAAAGCAGACATCGGTATACTCGACATAATCGGGCTAAGAAGAAACATCGACAATAGCAACCCAACTGCATGGAAAATTCCCGTCAATCTTGTTTGCATGCCGGCTTTTATCGCCACACTCGTACGGGCAATCGCAGCTGTAGCCGGAACGCCTCCGAAGAATGGGATAATCATATTCCCAATTCCCTGTGCAACCAGTTCACGATCCCCATTCATTTTTTCTCCAACCATACGACCGGCAGATGCACCACATAATAAACTTTCTATCATTCCTAAGGCTGCAATACTGATTGCCGGCCAAATCAATGATTCAATTTTAGCGAGAGATAAATCTCCAAACACTAGTCGGTTTTCCGGTAAAAATGTTTTTGGTATATCTCCCACTACCGCAACTGGTAATTTTAAAAGGGCATTTATAAGTAAAACAAGCAGTAAGGCTGCTAAGGATGATGGAATAATCGCATTCCATTTTTTCGGCCAAACAATCATCGTGACAACGGTAATGATACCAATCAATACCGTGGCAAAATCAGGATGGAAACCATTCTCTATATAAGACATGATTTGGGCAATAGGATTCTCTCCGCTCGATTCAACACCAAAAAAGTTATCCACTTGTCCCATTGCAATAATGATAGCAATTCCTGATGTAAAACCTGTGATAACCGGCATCGGTATAATAGAAACGACACGACCAAATTTCAATAAACCAGCAATCACCAAAAGGATACCAGCCAGCAAACAGGCAATAAACACTCCATCAAGCCCATACTGAGCAACAACAGCTATCAAAATAGCAGACATTGCTCCCGTTGGTCCTGATATTTGATAGGAGGCACCTGATAGCATACTGATAATTAGTCCGGCTAGAATTGCCGTAATTAATCCGGCTGCTGCATCCGCTCCACTACTCACCCCGAACGCCAGCGATAAAGGCAGTGCAACAGCCGTGACTGTAATACCTGCCATAATATCTTTACGAAGCTTCGCCGAATTGTATCCAGCAAATTCGTTATGCAAATCAAGAATATATTGTTTAAGCATGCTGATTCTTCTTTCCATAGGTAATATAATAATAAATTTCAACCTTTATATTATACTGACCTCAGAAATGGAATTCTATATACAATCAATTCCAATTATGACCTATAGGACGAGGTATGATTTGCCCCCAAATAATCTATTCCTTTGCTCTTTAGTAGATTTTATATCTCTATATTTTGCAGCTCCTTTTTCTTGTCATTCTAACTCAAACTAATCAAAAACTTTCTAAAGAAAAAACCTGTAAAAACTTTGTAAAATAATGTAGAATTAACTTTTAATACCAATAGAAAGAGTGAATTACTCTGCGTAAAAAAGTATTCAAATGGCAAATTGGGCATCGATTCTTCTGGAGTTTATTATCCATTGGATTAATATGGATTTGTTTAAACTTAGCATCTCTTTTTTATGTAAAGAGTGAATTTGTTTCTTCAAACAAAACAATGAAACAACTAGAAGCCATGAACGAACATGTATTAGTTCTTTATCAATCTTTAATCGATCAAGAGACGGGGCAGCGAGGATATAGTTTATCTAAAAATGATGCCTTTCTTGAACCATTTTATTTAGGGACTACAACATTTCAGCAAACCTCTGAAAAGCTCAAACAAGATATAATCATTTTTCCAAGCGTCAGTAAATCTATTACTACCTTGATTACTAGCGGAGAAATATGGATTAGTGAGTATGGAGATGTTCAAATAAAAGTTATTAAAGATAATAAACTCATTTCAAATGATGTACTTGATAATAGTAAAATGGCATTTGATCATATACGGCTCCATTATAAAGAGACAAAAAACGAAATTAAACTGTTAAAATCAGAAATGGAAGAGCGTTCACAAAACAGGGTGATGATTATTCTAACTATTTTTTGTTTTGGTATTCTACTCATGCTGGTACTGGCTGTTTTCTATATCATCTGGCATTTAACCAGTTTGGTTCAACCAATTGTGGAATTAGAGCAAAGCGTTACTTCCTATTCAAATAAAGACTTTTCGGTTAAAGTCCCAGACTATCATAAAGATGATGAACTAGGCCGTTTAATCACCGGTATCGAGCACATGCGTACCGAACTGAAGGAAAAATTTTTCACGCTTGAATCTATCGCCTATAAGGATGGATTAACCGGTATTAATAACAGAAGAACGGCAGATTACTACTTAACAAAATTTATAGAAAAAGCACCACTAGAGAATGATTTAAGTATCCTACTAATAGATATCGATCATTTCAAGGATTTTAACGATAAATACGGACATTTAGAGGGAGATCGGGCATTGAAACATGTTGCATCAGTTCTCGAAAAGAATGTGAAAACCTTTGATGTACTAGCCCGTTTTGGTGGTGAGGAATTTATTCTCATTTTACCTAAAACCAAATATCCTTGTGCGTTGAATATCGCGGAGCGCTTACGGAATGCAATAGAAAAGGAGCCCCTTGGTACGTATCAAATCCGAGCAAGCTTTGGTGTAACCACCTTTGAAAAAGGGGATAGCTATATTTCTTTGATTCATAAAGCAGATGAAGCCCTCTATACGGCTAAAGCAAATGGACGAAATCATGTTGAACTCAAACTTACTAATATTGAAGCACTCAGCTAGGATGATAAATAGTTGAGTGCTTTTCCATTCTATTGTTTATCAGGAAAACGGCCATCATGATTTCCACGACTCCTATCACGATTATCTGAGCAATAATCCAAACGAATAGCATAGAACCTATGATTTGCGCAATTCTCCCCGCTGCTCCATGATTTCTCCTGAAACAAATATAGGCCGCCCAACCACTGCCAATTCCATTCAGACAGAATAATAATAGACCCGGTATAAACCAGATGTTTATAAAAGGAATAGGATCCAGTAAAGATACTGACAATTTCATAGCATCCATTTCAGGGTATACAGCACCAAGCATCATGGCTCCACCCCACCTAAAGCTCCAAAAATACAATTGCCAGCAATAAACCAAGAAGCAGATGAATATACGTTTTTAACTTCTTCACCATCTCACTTCAGTCTATTAATATATTTAAAGAAAAAAGCACTTCATATGGAGAAGGATCACAAACATATGAGGCGCTCTAATCTTATTTCAATTGTTTAACAGTAATTAAATATTTCGGTTTTTAGGAATCAAACGAATGATTCTGTCGTCTTTGTCAGTTGGATTACCTCTTCCATCCCGATTATTGGTCATCATATATAAGGACCCATCCGGTGCCTCTATGATATTTCGGATTCTCCCATACTTTTCTTTAAAGAGGGAATCGATTTTTTCTACCTGTTTGCCAGATTCATCAAGCTCTACCTTAAGTACCTGCATGCCACGTAAATTGGCAACCAGTAATTGATTTTCCCATTCACCTTTGGAGACAAATGTCATTCCTGACGGTGCCCATGTTTCAGTTGCACTTTGGGCTATAGGGGTTTGCATCCCCTCTTTTTCTTCATCCCCCTGAATAATCGGCCAGCCATAATTTTTTCCTGGATCAATTAAATTGATCTCATCATGTGCCGATTGGCCGTGTTCCGAACTGAATAAGTCTTCTGTTACAGGATGCCAGGCTAGTCCCTGCGGATTACGATGGCCATAACTGTAGACAGGTGAGCCCTCTATTGGATTATCATCCGGTATCGAACCATCTGGCTGGATTCTGAAGATTTTGCCGCCCATACTTGTCTTATTCTGAGCTAAGTCAGGTTCATACCGATCTCCTGCGGTAATATAGAGCATCTTGTCAGGACCTATCTTCATCCTCCCTCCATTATGATTCGTATCACCAACAATCCCATCAAGAATCACTTTATCAATACTAGCTTGATTATCATCGACTACAAGACGAAGAACACGATTTTTGATTTCACCATTATCTTTATAGGTGTGATACGTATACATAAAGTGATTCGTTTGGAAATCAGGATCTAGCGCCAATCCAAGTAATCCTCCCTCTCCTTTACTAATGAAAGGGGCCGCCAAAGACAGAAGCGGCTCTTTCACTACTTTTCCATCACGAATTTCCCTAATTTGTCCTGGTCTTTCCGTAAAAAACATTCTCCCATCTTCAGCAATAACTAATTCCCATGGTACATTCAGCCCTTCAGCAACCACTTCAATATCATATGGTTGTTTTTCATTTGTATCTGTTTGCCTGACAACGGTGTCATTTTCCTCTTCTTTTGAACAACCGAGTACAACCATGACAATTAAATAAGGCAGTAATAAACGAAAAGCTGTTCTCATATTAGCCTCCTTTTTAACTTCGACCATTCTGAGATGTCAAACGTGATAAATTTTTTAATCCTGTTTTTTCAGGGCGATTCAGCGGATATCCATGGATATTTCGATACGCTTTCCTTTCCTCCGTAAAATCTGGCCACTCCAGTACACTATTTAATTCATTGGCATGAAAAACAATGCAGCGGAGCTGATCTTCTACACATGGATCGACACGGCAGCCTATCAACTCTTCATAGCGATCAAATAATTCTGCAGGATTTTCGTTTCTGACTTCGCTTACAGAATAGAACTGCAGTTCACGTACCATCATCTTGGCTGCACCCAGCCCAATTGAAGGTATTTGCTGAAATTCTGAAAGACCCTTCAATTCTTTTGCCCGATTTTCCGAACAATTCAAGATATCTCTTAATTCATCCGTCGTTTTAGTAGGAATTTGGTCTATTCGAACCCGGTTTTTACGAAGATAACTCCGTTCCATTGCAGATAAAGGTAGTTTCATCCTCCTAATCCTCCTCTCATTCATGATTTTGTTAAATTTTAACACAATATACTCTTACAACTAAACGATCTGAATGCTTAGAACTAATGAGTTATAGAATCTCTTGAAAAATCCGAGTAAATTATCCATAATAGAATAACTTGGGAGGAAATGAAAAAATGACTAATTCAGAAGCAAATATTACATTATTTCGTGCGGTCAATGACATAGGTAAGGAATATCCTGATATAAACCCCCTTTTTATTTTTTTCGCTGAATATACGGTTTATTGCTTGATACTTATTCTGTTGTTTTATTGGCTAACTCGTAAAACAGAAAATAAATTAATGGTGGTTAGTGCCGTTATTTCATTTTTTGTCGCTGAAGTAACCGGCAAATTGATCGGGTTAATCTACTCCCATCATCAACCATTTGCTGTTTGGTCCAATGTTAACAAGTTAATTGAAAAAGAGGTTGGAAACTCGTTTCCTAGTGATCATACGATTGTATTCTTCTCTGTTTGTATATCTATTGCCCTCTTCCGGAGACGATTCTGGTATTTATGGGCAGCACTAGCACTCCTTCTTTCTATTTCCCGAATCTATGTCGGGGTTCATTATCCCGTCGATATTTTAGTAGGTGCTGTTCTTGGAATAGTTGCTGCTATTCTTGTCCATAAATTCATTCCTAAACAGAAATGGGTTAGACAATCGATTGCCTTATATGAAAAGGGAGAAAGTTATCTATTTGACCGGAATAAAAGTATCTAAACCAAGTTCATATCACCATCATGGTCACCGAAACTATCGGTGGCTTTTTTCTACATATCTTTTTAAATCAGGCTATGTTAAGGTTTAATTGTCTGAAAATTCAATGCGCTGGTTTTTAGCTAGTATTTTAACTGGGAGGTAATTCGTATGAATAATAAAAAATACCGCAGTGTGATTGATAACCTGGGGAATACCGCTAAATAAAAGAGGGTTTCTCCCTATTTGAAAGGGGAAAATGAGTTGAATCAATTATTGCTAGTGATCGATGGACAACAAGAATTAATGGATGGGAATAAAGAAGTAAAGGCTGTTTTCATGAAAGAGAGACTAATCCAGACTATTAATTTAGTCATTGATAAGGCCAAAGAAGCAAATGTTTCTATTGTATTTGTAAGAGATCTTGATGTTGCTGGTGGTAAAGGTAAGGGATTTCAAATTCATGATAAAATTCATGTACCAGTAGAAGCAAAAATCTTCGACAAGGTAGCAACGAATGCCTTTCATGGGACCGGACTTTTAAATTATTTACACTCTAAAGAAATAGAACATATTGTTATAATGGGCTGCGAGACACAACACTGTATTGATAGTGCAGTTAGAACAGCCACTATTAACGGATTTGATGTCACATTAGTTGGTGATGGACATTCTACAAATGGCAATGAAATTATAGACCCTGAACAAATCATCCAACACCATAATAAGACTCTACATGGTCATTACAATGTTGAACATTTTTCAATTGTAAGAAATGCGGAAGAAGATTTATTTCACCCAAGTCATGATTCATATCGGTAAACTTCAACAGTATCCCAATTTGTTCAATGATTGGGATACTGTTTTTTTACCTTTTACCTCACACCAGATTCCAGTATACTAAACGTTTTTCGTTCACAATCTAATTCACCCATCGCTCCAAGAGGGATTGTACTCATTGGAGACGTATGCCCAAAACTCATATTATAGAAAATTGGCATATCCAGTAACTTAAGCTCATCTCGCACCACCATCAGGATTGCTTTCTTATATTCATCGTAATAGCAATCATCGTATGGCTTGGAAAATAACAAGCCCTTAGCATTTTGCAAAATTCCCTGAGCCCCATAACTACGGAGCCAACTAATAAACAGATCCGGACTTACCTTCACTTCTGATGTCTCAAAAAACAAAAGGTTATCCTTCCATTCGGCTTGTGCGGGCCAAACTACAGTTCCTTTAAGCATTTCAAGTACATCCATGCATCCACCCAATAAATTCCCCGTATGTATCCCTTCGCCCTGTAACACCTCATAGCCACGATGGGGAACTGTCTTTCTTTTACGTGTCCAATTCTGTTGTTCCCATGGGATATATTCACTGGTCCATTCAGTTGGTGGCTCCACCTTGCCAATGTGTTCTCCAGAAAATAAAACCTTCTTCACCCAATGATTTGTATAGTCAAAAGCCTCTACATTTTCTGCGAACTCAGCTAATATCGATGGACCATAATAACTCATTAAACCTGCCTTATAACAAATAAAATGAGTCACAGTTGAATCAGAATATCCAAGGAAAATCTTAGGATTCTTTTTGATAATTTCGTAGTCGATATAGGGCAGTATCCGAATACTGTCATCCCCGCCTATGCAGGAGAATATTGCCTTAATGGAAGGATCCCCAAAGGCATTCATCAAATCTCGCGCCCTCTCCTCTGGATGCTCGTGCACATACTCAGAACCCTTTAACGTATGCGGTAACTCAACAACTTCTAAGCCGAATTCCTCCAACCGGTTCTTTCCTATTTGATAACGCCAACGGATATCAGGGTCACCCGCTCCTCCCCAAGAAAGACTGACTGCAGCGATACGGTCTCCCCTACTCAATCGATTCGGTTTCTGTAACTCCAGCCCCATCCAAATCACCACTTCCAAACTTTGGTATAATAGATATATTATAGTATGAATTCTCGGAATATATAAGTGATTATCCGTTAATCGGCTATCTTTTAAACTTGCCTTGATTGCATAGAAAACAAAATAAAGCCACCATAAAAATGGCAGCTTTACTATACAAGACAATAACATTTACAACCAACTAACCTATCTTGTTCAAACGATAAATTAGGATTTACCACAGCATTTCTTATACTTCTTTCCACTTCCGCATGGACATGGTTCATTTCTACCTACTTTTAGTTCCCCAATATTCCTGGTATTATCTGGTTGAAATTGACCATTCCACCAAGTGAACTCTTCATGAATGTTTGTGATGGGGCAATAATCATTGGCATACATTGGATCATAATTTCTGAATTGAGACGCTACATCATCGAATGACATATGAAAGGCATCTACTTTCTTTAGAGCGAATACCTCCTCGATATCGTCATATAGATTTCGAAAATTAAGCACCATACATGAATCAATTAAAATGGTATAGATATAACCAGTCTCATCATCGAGATCACCCCGTAGAAGATCATGGTAGTAATATTCAATCATTTCCCCTGATATACGTTTTTGCAGGACAAGGGAGGTAATCGCCTGAATACCCGTCGCCCGAATACACTCATCCAAAGATATATCATCTATTAATTCAAATAAAGCATCCAAATCCGGAAATGAAGGAGAATTCCCATCCATTATTATTTCGCCAGGATAAGTATCAGCTAGGATTCGTCCTGCCGTTGTAACTAAATACTCATCATATAAATCCAATGCTAGATCATTCGGTAATTTTAATATTTCTAAAAATGGATAAAATGCTTCTCTCGCGCCTAACTGCCCTAATAAAATAGCAGCATAAATGTGGTCAAATCGATCCCGTTCACTTAAAAATAATTCCGGTTCCTGACTAACCAGATTTAAAATATCTATTAGTTCAGTAATAGTATCCTCCCGTTTCAATAACCGGTCCAGCTCATCTTTTGGGTAAGTATCCCCAATATAACGAATATTTTTTATTAATTCCTTAGTTGAAACAGTTGGAGTATCCATATAATTGCACCTCCGCACCCTTCTTATATAATCAGTTTACCAAACTTCCTCGCAATTTCTCTACTCGCATACTAACTGGATAATTGTTAAAATGAACAGAATAACAAGATAATAGGCTACTATATAGTTTACCAACAAGGGAGTGGCATAATGAATAAACATTGGGTAAAGGTTTTTATCGGAGCTTTCTTTGAAGTCATCTGGGTAAGCGGTCTTAAAAATGCAGA
Organism: Pradoshia sp. TA40_28; assembly: GCF_059694525.1. Taxonomy (NCBI): domain Bacteria; kingdom Bacillati; phylum Bacillota; class Bacilli; order Caryophanales; family Bacillaceae; genus Pradoshia; species Pradoshia sp. TA40_28. The sequence continues at coordinate 105,302 of NZ_JCATZO010000009.1, read as the reverse complement.
TACTATTTGGATGTGGCTGATTACACTTCTAGCTATTTGTATCAGCTTCTACATGATGATTGATGCAAGTCGTTATCTACCGGTTGGTACGGTATACGCTGTCTTTGTTGGATTAGGGACAGTCGGAACAGTTATTGCAGAAGTTCTCTTTTTTGGTGAACCTTTAAAGATAGAGAAAATAGGATTGATCCTTCTCTTATTAATAGGGGTAATCGGATTGAAAATGGTGACTGATGAGGACAGTTCCAAAAAGGAGGCTAACCTCTAATGGCCTGGTTCGCATTGATTGTCGCTGGATTTTTAGAAATTTTCGGTGTAGGTATGATTAATAGACTTAATAAAAAAAGAGATTTGTTATCTCTACTTCTTTTAATCATCGGATTTTCCGGCAGTTTTTTCAGTCTATCGTTCGCAATGAAGACACTTCCCATGGGAACAGCCTATGCTGTATGGACGGGAATTGGTGCTTCTGGCGGAGCATTAATCGGTATGGTTTTATTTGGAGAAGCTAAAAGTATAAAGCGAATATTTTTCATAGTGATTATCTTACTATCCGCTATTGGTCTTAAAATCGTTTCATAATAATTATCATACGAAATATATAAAAGCCATGCTGGCAAACAACGACTTGCGTAGCATGGCTCTTTTATTACTTATCCAACCACTCCATAATAATCTCTTTAAAATCTCCATAGTAAGCATTACTCACTAAGATAGGATCGAGATTTAAAGAAGCAATCATATTTTTAACTACATAATGGCGCGGGGCTTTATTATGCAATAGTTCGTCCTGCAGAAATTCAATTATTTGTAACTTTTCCACGCGATACTCCGGTTCTAAAGCCTCTTGCTCAAGGTATGTCTTCAGTTTGTTAACGGTTTGGATTAAATCGTAGCAAAAATCTCTATTTCCCTTAGGGGCATTCGGAATAAACCTATTTAAGACTTCCGGTTCAATTAAAACAACATCATTCTTACTCAAATCATCCACAATCACCTTTATGCAATCTAAATAATAACGAATGGCTCTTTTCGTATCATTGTCTCCTTTTGCGATACTATAAAAATGCATGTGATGTTGAAGCATCGAGGAAAGGAGAATCGCACAATCTAACAAATATGGTTTCTTCTCCACCCCAAATAGATCGACTAGACGGTTGTAAATCCAATTTAAATATAACCATCGTGTTTGTTTCAAATATTCCTTTAATTCAACATCATTCGAAACCATTACATCTTCTATAAGAAGAAATAATTGATTATGAGAATGTGATTTTCTTTGTATATGAAGTTGTTCTATAAAGATGTCTATATCACTTAGATCTCTTCCAATAATCAATTCATCCCGCTGTTTATGATACTCCTCAAGGAACGCATCATATACAGCTTTGAATAACTCACTTTTAGACGGGAAGTAATTATAAAACGTACCTCTGGATATCCCGCTATCCTCTAAAATCTCTTGAATAGAGGTATTTCTATAGCCCTTTTCAATGAAAAGTTTCTTCGCATGATTAACGACTTCCTTTTTCCTTACGTTCATAACAACTCAATCCATTCCTATGACTTCTTCAGTTATTTGAGTGTATATTAGCTTATTTTTTGGGTAAATACAAATTTGTAAATACTGAATTCTTTTAATTGCCAAACGAGGGGAAAGGGAGTAATATATTCAACATGAATTCAGAGTCTAAAAATTAAACACTTAGTATAAATTAAAGGAGAGAAGTACATGGCAACAATAGAAAAACAACAAGTGCGTCCTAATTATGGAATCATAGCTATTCTTTTAGCCGGTGCATTTGTTTCAATTTTGAACTCTACCTTATTGAATGTTGCCCTTCCGTCCATGATGACGGATTTTGATGTTCAGGCAACAACTATTCAATGGCTGGCAACAGGATATATGCTTATAAACGGAATTATCATTCCTACGACTGCATACTTAATCCAGAAGTACTCAGTTAGGAATTTATTTATAACCGCGATGATTTTGTTTACAATCGGAACCGTCTTTTCCGGATTTGCTCCGAGTTTCACACTGTTATTAATTGGAAGAATGATTCAAGCAGCAGGCTCTGCCATTATGATGCCACTCTTAATGAACGTTCTTTTAACCAGCTTCCCAATTGAAAAACGTGGATCTGCAATGGGCGTTTTAGGTCTTGTGATGACTTTTGCCCCTGCAATTGGACCAACATTATCAGGATGGATTATCGAACATTACGAATGGAGATATCTGTTCTATATGATTATCCCAATCGCGGTGATTGTTCTACTCCTTTCAATCTTTAAATTAAAAGATACGAAAGAAAAAAGTGACGCTTCATTAGATACATTATCCGTGATTTTATCTAGTATCGGATTTGGTGGATTATTATATGGATTTAGCTCAGCAGGTGATAAAGGCTGGGGAGATGTCGAGGTATACAGCACTCTGATTGCCGGCACAATCGCCTTAATTTTGTTGATTGTTCGCCAATTTAAATTGGAAGAGCCTATGCTCGATTTCCGTGTCTATAAACATCCAATGTTCTCCTTATCTTCGGCAATTTCGATTGTTGTAAATATGGCGTTGTTCTCAGCTATGATTCTAATGCCAATTTACCTACAAAATATACGTGGGATTTCTCCATTGGATTCAGGTTTATTAATGCTTCCAGGGGCCATTATTATGGGGATTATGTCACCTGTTACCGGTAATCTATTTGATAAATTCGGCGGTCGTGTTCTTGCTATAGTCGGGTTAACGATCACAGTAATCACAACATATTTCTTCAGTGAATTAACAATGGACACCTCTTATACAACATTAATTGTCATGTATTCCATTCGTATGTTAGGGATTTCAATGGTCATGATGCCCGTTATGACAAATGGAATGAATTCATTACCTGCCCGAATGAATCCACATGGTACAGCTATAAACAATACACTTAATCAAGTATCCGGTGCGATTGGTTCTGCCTTGCTTGTATCGGTCATGACGTCGCGTACGAAAATTCATGCGGAAGAATTAGCTGAAAAAGCAATGAGCAAACTGACAGGCCAACCAAGTCCTGAAGCTATTGCTCAAATGAAGGCTGAAATAGGTGCTCAAGCTACGGTTAATGGAATTAACGATGCTTTCTTTGTAGCTACCTTTATCGCTGCTTTCGCTCTTATCCTTTCCTTCTTTATTAAGCGTCCAAATAGAGCTGATGAACAAATTAACTCTCAAGAAACTCAAAACCTCTCCCATTAAGGAGAGGTTTTTTATATTATTCTTCCCATTTCCATTCCTCGATATTATTGAAAACAAAGAAAGGCTGCTCATTTGATTCAAATGTCTGCTCACCTATATTTAATTCTTTTTTCACAAAGAATAAATGGTCTGGATTAACCAACCACATCCATGGCACATCCTCTGCAGTCTGCCTCTGAATCATTTTCCACAACTTAAAATCACCGCTGTCTAGAGCCTCTTCTATCAGTTGATCCACTTCATCAGAAGAATATAAATTCGTATTATAAAATCCTGTTCCAATACTGTCCGTATGGTACCTGCTATATACATCAAAGGGATTATGATTTCCCGCTCGCATGATAATCGGATCTTTAAACTTATTTGCACTGATGTCCGCCCATGTTTGACCGACCAATTCTACCTCAATACCCAGCTCTGTTAATTGCTTCTTGAAGATCTTCGCCATGGCCTGTGCAATAGAATCGGATTCCAAAAACTGCAGCTTAAATTTCGCTTTGAGTTCCTCTTTTTCAAGAACACCATCTTCATCTGTATCTGCCCATCCTGCTATTTTTAAAATTTCCTCAGCCTTTTCTCTATTATTGTATTCTGATTTTGTATCTTTGTAGCCCCATGGAAGCTGTTCAGCATTAGTGTATGCTTCTTTCCCATATCCATATAAAACTTCATCGATAATATACTCACGATCAACCGTTAAATTAATTGCCTGTCGAATAGACCGTTCACTTGTCACGTCATTTCCTGCCTGCTTTCCATCAATTTCTGCTCCTGAAGGTACCGTAACAAAGGCAATTCCATACTGATTGATGCCTTTAAAAGCATTGATGTCCATTCCATCCACACCAACACTTGCATAAGCAGGAGATGTCTGAGCCACATCTATCCCCTCTTTTTGTACGGCTGCATAGGCTTCTTCCTCATCCATAAAAAGAATCGTAATCTTTTTGAAAAAAGGTTTATTTCCATAATACTGTTCATTTCTAATGAAAACTGCCTGTTCTCCTTCCTTCCATTCCTTTAAGATAAAAGGCCCCGAACCAATCGGATTTAATGTGTAAAAATTATCGTATTGATTTTCAGGAACAATTCCCAATTGAGCAGCCGTATAACTAAAGGTTGATAGGGGCTTCTCAAATTGAAAATGGACAGTGTAATCATCGAGCACCACAGCTTCTTTTAAGAATGCTAACTCCTTCCATCCACTGTACTTAGCCATATTAAATGTAAAAGCTACATCATTTGCTTTTACCTGTTCACCATTCGAAAAGTAAGCATCATCTCGAAGTTTAAACTCCCAGGTCAATTTATCATCACTGACCTGGTATTCATCAGCTAAGTCATATGTAATTTCCATATCCTTATCAAGCGATAATAAAGTGCTTTGAAGGATTGGTGTAGCATTGGCTGAGGAAAATACTAAAGGATCAACCCCTTTCAATGCCTCCGGTGTCAGAGCCAATGTTAACTCATCCTGAGTGGTTTCCGCTTTACTAACTACCGGACCAACATTCAAGCATCCGCTTGCCAGAATAAGTATTAAGGTTATTTTCATTATTATTTTCATCCACTTTATCTCCCGCTGAACTAACGCTTTACTAAAGCCAGTACCAAGTAGTCCAAGTACTAAATAGTATTAGTATGTACAGGCAAATCCTGTTCATTCTATTCATCAAAAAGAAAGGCAGTTTTCGTAAGGATTTTTACTATTGACCCGTTATTCAACAAATGCTCCCGTTAGCCATCCATGAAGCGCAAAATCAGCACTTCACCACCTGTTCATATACTTTTGAGCTAGAAATTCTTTTATTCATATGAACAAGTATGTAATAAGAATTAGATTAACAACTAAGAAGATCATACTGCCTTCAATTTTATAGATGCCAACTGATATTAATGAATTCCCTGAAACATACTGTTTAAAAGATTTGATAAAAAAAGTATATAGAATGGGTTCTATATACTAGCCTAAAATGATAGTTGTCAAACGGTCGCCGTATGTAAAGTTTCTTTCCCCTTTACACATGCCATGGCAACACCATAAATGCCCCAACTTCAAAATGTGGCAAGTAAATAATGTTCTTCCTTCACATTTGTTGCAAATCCAACATTCAGCTCGTATTGACTAAAAAATGAATAATAAGAAAATTTAATTCGGTATTCTGACATAAAATACAGATTAGAAAAGATTCCTGACACGCAGGTCTCTTTCATATCATCTAATTGCTGCGGGTTCCGAATAGACAGCACATCTTTTTGTATTTCATGTTTTCTCGACTTTTCTTGCCTTCATTCAAAAACAGGGTCATGAAATCCTTGATGTACAACCATTTGAATGTTCGAATTGTTAAACTAACCTGTCCCTTGTTGAATAAGCTACCTCCATTTGGCAATACCATAAAATGGATAATCAACTTCTTTTATTCAGGAACAACACTCTATGCGAAAACAGCCTTACCAAAAAAATTATTATATTTATATAGTTTAATCCAAGTAGAAAGGGGTATATGCCAAAATGTCTTGAAAAATGTGTATAAGGAGAGATTAAAAGCTATGAAACCAATACGTCACAGAAATCCGGAAAAACAACTCGGACAGCCAACCTTCGCGGATGATTGGAATGGACTTGTGCGCCGTTTCTTTGATGATTCACCTTTTTCTAACTCATTTTTCTCAAATCAAGACCATTTAGTGCCGGCAATAAATATATCAGAAAAGAAAGATTGCTATACAGTCGAAATGGAGATACCAGGTGTAGATCCTGAAGAAGTGGATATTGAGATGGAAGGTAACGTCATGATTGTTAAAGGTGAAAAGAGTTTACACAGCAAACATGAAGAGAAAGAGACCCATATGCATGTGGAAGAACATAGCTACGGCTCCTTCTATCGGACATTAACTTTGCCGCCCAATATTGATGTTGATAGCATTGAAGCTGAAAGCAAAAATGGTATGCTCTATATTGAAGTACCTAAAAAAGAAGTTGACAAGTCTCATAAAATTAAGATCAACCATAAAAAATAAATTCTCAAAACCTTCTTGATGGCAAAACTGTAAGAACGCTTGGATTGTTTAGTCCAAGCGTTTTTGCGTGTTATTATCTCGATTATCCGAACAAGTTTTTTTGGTTCTATACTAAATGTTGGGGTGTCCACTAAAAAGGACAAAAAAGAGCACATATGATCCACTTTTCATATACTTGAATTGTCCAAAAACAAGTCGAAAAGGAGATGTGTGCTCTTGAATTGTACCTTGATTTTGCCAGTACTAGGTTTGTCACCACAAAAATCACACCACATTCCTTCCATATTTCTCGCTCCTTCTCAGTCCGCACCGTTTTGGTCAAATGCAACATAAAAAGGTCATTTCTCTTCTTCAACTAACCTCCCTCAATATACAAAGCGAAATCTCTCGATTTCTCCTGTTTTCAAAGATTTACTTAGTCGTTTAATGACAGTTGGTTATCTTCTCGATGGTTGAAACTATCTCATAAGGATTTGGTTATTCAAAGAAAAAGACTCATAACCAACTAGCCAATCCTATACAAAAATTGGATAATGGTTGTTCTATGATCGCACTAAAGGATATCCACATGTCTCATAGAGGTCTAACCACCTATATCTCAAAGAGTCTTCGCTCTCAAATTCTTTCGTCCAACCTTTCCATGAGGTGGAGGTCAGTTATACTGCCACTGCCCCACAGGGTCCATGCCCGAAGTTTAGTTGCGTGACTGACTAATCCGTGCTTCAAGTGTCCAATAGCCATCGATATCATAAGACTCTTCCATCCTATTTACACATGAGTTATGCGACTGCTTCAGCTTCTTGATAGCTTGCCATATGAGGGATATCCTTCAACAACTTTTCTTCCTGAAACTCAAGTGGCCTTTTGCCGATGGCAAATAAGATCCGAATAAGTTTATTACACAAAGCAATGATAGACTGCAACTTTTTCAAAGGGTTGTCAGATCGCTGCGTATAATAAGCATGAAGTGCCTTGAATGCTGAATTCTTCGCAACCAGGATCATACACACCCTAAACAATAAAGCCCGCAGTTTCTTTCTTCCTCGCTTTGTAATCCTCGTTTGTCCCTTGTGTTTACTAGAGGTATTTTCTTTTAAACTCAGTCCAGCCAGTTTCATGATTTGCCTAGGATGGGAGTACTCATTTAGATCTCCGACTTCCGCAAAGAAGCCTGCGACAGTATCTCTTCCAATTCCTTTAATCGCCATCATTTGTGAAACACCTGGTACCTGATCAATTAAGCCATCTATTTTGGCATCTAATTCTTCGAATTTAGATTGCAGAAATTCATATTTCTCAATCAATGTTTTTTCCAACTCCAATTTCGCCATATCTGCGCCCTGACGAATACCAATAGATGTACTGGCTGCTGTTTAATAGCTTGGATCTTTTTCAAACCAACACAACGTGTAACAGCCGTTCTTAAATACGTTAACAATTCTAGAACTCATTGAGCTTCTTCTTTCTGGAACTTCTTATTCCACATAAAACAGCTAGATACAAACTGTGCCTTAGCCTGCTGGACCTCGCTTTATAATCCGATTCGTCTTCGTTGTAAACTTGCCAGATGAATGGACACTTGGATCGATGCCAGCGAAGGCAACCAATTTCTTAGGGTGATTAAACCCCTTCCGAATCGTTCGAAACAACATTCTCATGTTCAGAACCACCTTCCGAACGATTCGGAATCTTATTTTACTACCTGTTTATTAAGATCTACATTGCTATCGATGGAATCCATTTCAATTTCTCATTTTCCGTTTGTCACGTTTCTCCGCCGCTATACTCTTTCCCCTATCGTATTCCCCGGACTTCATGTTCTCCCATGACTAGATAAATACGCGCTTCAAAGGCATTCAATTTTAGAGTTGATTCTTCATTATAGTTGGAAATTAGTAAAGACGATTTGCTCAAGTTCATTTCATTGTTCAGATTAACCTCAATAGATTTCGACTGATGATTCGAGACAAAGTAAATCGTCTCATTCGCATAGCTTCTTATATATCCATAAAGATGAGGATGCCCTTTAAAAATTTCCAGATAGTCCCCATATACGAAGACCTTGTGCTTTTTTCTTAACTCAATTAGTTTTTGATAAAAATAAAAGATTGAATTTGAATGTAGTAATTCATTATCCACATTAATTGTTTGATAGTTTGGATTAACCCCAATCCACGGCTTGCCTGTTGTAAATCCCGCCTGTCTCCCACTGGTCCATTGCATAGGTGTACGGCTATTATCTCTGCTCAATGGCTGTAAATTACAAAGTACCTCTTGTGGATCCGCTCCCTTAGAAACTAATTCAGCATACTGATTTTTCATCGCAATATCATTATATTCATCAATCGAAGAGAGACGAATCCCTGTCATACCTATTTCTTCCCCTTGATAAATATAGGGAATTCCCGGCAAAGAATGAATCATAGCTGCAAATAGCTTAGCAGACTGAACACGATGCTCCGTATCATCACCATATCTCGTAACCACTCTAGTATGATCATGATTATTTAGAAATTGTGAATTCCAGCCCTTCTCCCTTAACCCTTCATACCATCTTTCCTGAATCTCTTTAAATTTTTTCAAGTTCCAAGTCGGCATTTCATCACATACTTCGAAGTGAAACAAGGTATTCAATTCATGGCGGTCCTTATCTATATATAATAAACCCTGCTCCGGTGATACATAAGCGACTTCTCCGACAGTTAACATATCATAATGACTGAATACCTGCTCATTCATCTCCCGTAAATAATCATGAACTTTCGGATGATTGGTCAGATAACGAATATCATAAGGATCCTCCGCATCTGGAAACCCCTCCAGCTTCGCAAGCAAGGCGATGGCATCGAGCCTAAACCCATTAATTCCTTTCTTCAGCCAAAAATGCATGATTCGATATATTTCATTACGTACTTCTTTGTTCTCCCAATTTAAATCAGGCTGTTCTGCAGCAAATGAATGAAAATAGTATTGTTTAGTCCTTTCATCATATTCCCATGCAGACGGGGAAAAATAGGAACGCCAATTATTTGGCGGATTCTCCTGAATTCCATCTCTCCAAATATACCAATCTCTTTTGGGGCTATCCTTGCTGGATCTAGACTCTTTAAACCACTTATGCTCATTGGATGTATGGTTTACGACCAAATCCAATATAATTTTCAGGTCTCTTTTGTTCGCTTCATTGATTAATTCCTCAAAATCCTCCATGCTGCCCGCTTTAGGCATAACGGAATAATAATCGGAGATATCATATCCATTATCTTTATCAGGAGAAAGATAAAAAGGATTGAGCCAAATGACATCTGCCCCTAACTTTTTTATATAATCAAGTTTCTCTGTTACACCACGTAAATCTCCATACCCATCTCCATTACTATCGTAAAAGCTCCTCCAATAAACCTGATAAACGACACTTTCCTTCCACCATTGTTTACTCATATCTCCACCTCAGATTTCTATAATTCTGCGCAGCTTACCTATACATTACCCACAATTGTCCTTATTTTACATTTAGTTCTAATAAACCTAAAAATTGTTTATATATAGTTTGAGTGAATATAAAAAAACTGGCCCAAAAGGTAAGTTTTCACTTCCTTTTGGACCAGCCTTATTGAAAATCTATCATACTTGCATTCTCTTATTTACCAATGAACATTTGCGTCCAGTAGTTTCCATTCTCTACATAACCAATTCCAATATGAGTATAGCTTGAACTTAAAATATTTTTTCTGTGGCCATCGCTATTCATCCATGCATTTACCACTTCTTCTGGTGTACGTTGTCCCATAGCGATATTTTCAGCTGCTGCTCTGTAAGAGACACCGAATTGATCCATCATATCAAATGGAGACCCATAAGTTGGACTTGTATGGCTGAAATAATTATTCTTTTGCATATCCTCAGATTTTACACGTGCCACTTGGCTTAATTCTGTATCCAATGCTAATGGTTCTAGTCCTTGTTTAGCGCGTTCCGCATTCGTAAGCTCAAGAACTTCCTGCTCATATACGCTTACTTCATAATCACTTGATTCTGCTTGATCAAAATCTGAATTATTTTCTTCAACTGTTGGAGTATCTGTATTTTCGGTATTCCCTTCTACCGAACCAGTTGAGTCGGAATTAGAATCCTGTCCTGTGTTATTACTATTCGGGAATTGAATAAACCCACCTGGGAATTTAATCATTCCTCCGTATATGAATTTATATGAAGTAGTTGTATTTGGTTTAGAAGATACGCTGGCAGCCTCCGCACCTGTCATAGCTGTAAAAGAAAGTGCCGCCGCTGCACCAATTGTAAGAATAAGCTTACGTTTCATCGATAATTCTCCTCCTGTTAGATGTTTGTTCAATCGACAACCCTATCGTAACATGAGTTTTTTGTAACATTAGAACCATAAACTACCAGACCAAGAAACATAGGATATTAGACATATAACACTGAGTGGAGATACCGAACTTAATATATTGATATATCAACAAACCCATTTATCTCATCCTTTTTTCCACATTATGATAATCAAGTCCCTCTTTTTGTAAAGTCGCCACTTTTATCCTATAAAATAACTATTGACAGCATTTAAATGAAAATGTTTTCTTTACTGATACTACAACTGTGTTACAAGCATTGCAGTTATTTTTAAATAATGATTGATTGGATCAGCTCCTATCGCTGAACGTATATGTAGAATAGTAAATCTTATTTAAATATTTATCCAACAAATTTCATTTACATCAATTACACAATTACCCAGATACATGTGTTCACTTTTAACCAAAAAAAGGAGCAGGTTGTTACCTGCTCCCTACCGGATCTTAATCATTCGTCCGCGAAATCTTTATTTCCATTCCACAACTTTGTCTACTGCCAGACGCATAGTGGGGAATCCATTATCAGCCGCTTTGCCCATGGTCAAAATCATGACCGGAGCATATCGTTTTTTGTCTAATCCATACACATCGTTAATGCGCGTTTTATCGTATCCGGCAATAGGATTGGTGTCATACCCGTGAGCGCGAGCCACGAGCATCAATTGCATAGCTACGTGGCCACAATCTGTCATGACGATATCTCTACGATCCTGTTCAGTTAGAGACGTAATCCATCCCAGTATCCCCTCAAGCTGCCGCTCTTTATATTCAGCAGGCATATCCCAAGCTCTACATTTGCGCTATAAATTTCATCAGCTTTCAATGTATTCTGCAAGTCACCAAAAATCGCAATCGTTACCGACGAAGTATCGATTTTCACATGATTGGTCGGTGAAGCGATTTCCATTAATTTCGTTTTGGCTTCATCACTTTCAATGACAAGAAAATGCCAAGGCTGAAGATTCGTTGAAGATGGCGCTCGTGTCGCTTCGCTAATTATATCAGTCATTTCTTCACGACTGATTTTCACCGATGGATCATAACTTTTGATGGAACGGCGTTCTAACAATATTTTCTTGAAATCATTAGTTGGAATAACATGAGAACTACCTGACATATGCATTCTCCTTTAGGACTAGATTAGAAATGACGGTATTCTATCTAACCGAGAGTTATAGTTGATTTTTTTATAAAAGTTTAGAGATTTTAATAAGACACTTTATTCTCCATTACTTGATATGCTTTGAATAGTTCATCACATTCTTTATGATCAACTTGGAGCAAATCATACGATAGCTTCCCATCAATCATTTTATAAAAAATATCATCTCTAAAACCAATCTTATCCGTATCTAATCGATCGCATCCATAATAAACCTTCGTTATGCCGGCCCAAAGTATGGCTCCTAAACACATTGGACAAGGTTCAGCCGTTGTATAAAGCTCTGCTCCAGATAAATCAAAGTGATTTATCTGACGGCATGCTTCTTTAATGGCAACAATTTCTCCATGCATGGTTGGGTCAAGCTCCTTAATCACCCTGTTATGGCCCTTACCAATGATCGTTCCATCCTTGACTATAACAGCTCCAAACGGTCCGCCATGCCCTTGCTTGATTCCTTCGTACGCTTCTTCTACAGCGACTTTCATATATGGATTCATACGTCTTGCCCCCCAAATTGGTTTATCTATAGGATGTCGTATTTTATGTCTCTACTTTAAATCTATAGTATCACATGACGATCAATATTCCAGATATCCCCTGGTCAAAAACCTTCTTTGCTTTATCGAGAAAAAGAGCAGGCGCTCCAAATTCTGATTGAGCCCGACTCTTTTCCAGTTGAGATACAGCTTTATTACACTTTATTTATTCTCCAATCTCCTTCGAGGATACCGCTTCACATACTTTCCTTATATTCACTCGAACTATATGTGACTAAAGGCTTCTCCACTTGAATTCCTTTACTCTAATTAATAAGCAAGCCGATAAATAAGAATTCTTTCAAGCGGATTCGCTTCTGTCAAAATAATCTCTTTATACAGTTCAAATATTGTGTGGTTTTCTAGATAGTATATATAATCCTCAGATGGATAATACAATATCAGATGCACTTCGCGATATGTCTCTTCAACGGATAACAGGATACGATTAAGAACTTGGCGGAAAATTTGAATCGTAAAAGGATTAAAGAAATAGAACCGATTATCGGTTGGCTGGATCTCAAACTCCTCAGCCAGGCAACAGTGAAACTTAATACGCTCTTTCCCCTTGTATGTGTAGTTCTTAAGATTTTCTTTAGCTTCATGAATAAATTGTTCATTCATTTCAATCCCGCTTATATATACTCCAGTTTTGTAATGAAGAAAGAAATTTAACCTTCCCTTTCCGCATCCGAAATCCACGACATGGTCGTCACTTTTAATGTCGTACTCAGCCAATAATCTTTCCAAGATCCAGTACGGTGTTGGTTCATACCGGTGATAATGCAGGGAATGATAAAATCCAGCTTGATCGCCGATCGTATTTATATGTAATAAATTATCATACTCTTTTTCTTTCATTATATAACTCCCGTTTTACTTTTCTACTTTTATCCATAAGTTTAAGCCTTTTAGATACTGATCGAAAGTCTTTTTCTGTATAATAGGCACTTTCAAATTTTGTAACCTAGTATTCGCCTAAAATGTAACTTTCAAACGAGTATTTTTACATTTAATTCTAATAATATAATTAAATGTTAATTTGTTCACAACTTTGTCATAATTGGAGATTTCCATCTCTTCTTTTGGTTTCATATATTTGTAATTTTGAAATTCAGTTATTATATTGAAAATCAGGGGTATGGCAAATGTATGAATTATACCTAAATAGCTACAAGCAAGGGAAATTATAACTACATCAGTGTGCAGATTTACATCAATTTTCCTTACATAGCTCAAATTTACTTATTACATTAGGAAGGGGAAAAATATGAATAAAAAATGGGCACTTTTAAGTTCCATGATGGCGTCTATTCTTATGTTAGCAGGATGTGACTGGGTTGTATTTGACACAAACGGTCCTGTAGCGAAAACACAATCTAATGCCATTCTTTTCTCAATGGCTTTAATGGCAGCTGTTGTGATTATAGTTTATGTACTTTTTATCGTTATTTTATATAAATATCGTGCATCCAAAGCTCCAAAAGATTACGAGCCTCCTCATATGGAAGGCAGCAAAGCGCTTGAAATAACATGGACCATCATTCCGATTATCATTGTAGCTATTTTAGCAGTAGTTACTGTGAAAACTACTTTTGAAGTAGAAGGAAAACCAAAAGGCTATGAAGATCAAAAACCATTGGTAATCTATGCAGCTTCTTCAAACTGGAAATGGCATTTTAGTTATCCAGAACAAGGTATTGAAACGGTTAACTATGTAAACATTCCAACTGATAGAGTCGTAGAATTCCGTCTATATTCATATGGACCAATTACAAGCTTCTGGATTCCACAGCTTGGCGGTCAGAAATATGCCATGAGTGACATGGTAACTAAACTAAACTTTGTAGCTGAAACACCAGCATCCATGATGGGAAGAAATGCAAACTTCAGTGGCGAAGGCTACGCCCATATGGATTTTGAAGCACTATCTATGACTCCGGATGATTTCGAAGAATGGGTTAGTGATGTGAAAGCAAATGAAGGTAAATTAACAGAAGAAAAATTTGAAAAACTGCTTGATACAGCACACGTCGGCAGACAAGCCTATTCTTCTACTCACTTGGATTTCAGTCCTCCACCTGAAGGACACCACAACGGCGGTTCTGAACCATCTCCATCAAACGAGAGCGATGAAGCAGACAATATCTTTGATGAAGACACAGAAAAAGGCAATTCAGAACACGAAGATCATTCAAATCATTAAAATTAAAGCTTTTATAAGAAAGGAGTTACTACCTTGGATTGGGATAAATTTATAGTACATGGTGGCCCGTTAATTTATGGTGCAATGGTAAGTATTGTCGCTGTGTCCCTGGCTATCGTTATCGGCTTAACCTATTTTAAGAAATGGCGCTGGCTTAAGGATGAATGGCTCACCACCGTTGATCATAAACGTATTGGTGTTATGTATATTCTCTGTGCATTAGTCATGTTATTCCGTGGAGGTATTGACGGTTTAATGATGCGTGGACAGCTGGCTCGACCAGAAAGCGGCTTCCTTGATGCGCAGCATTATAATGAAGTATTTACAACACATGGCGTTATCATGATTTTATTTATGGCAATGCCATTTATCATTGGTTTAATGAATATTGTAGTGCCTCTTCAAATTGGGGCTCGTGACGTTGCTTTTCCTTATTTAAACGCAATTAGCTTCTGGTTATTCTTTGCCGGAGCAATGCTATTTAACATTTCGTTCGTTATTGGGGGATCACCGGATGCCGGCTGGTCAGCCTACTTCCCACTGGCAGGTATAGAATTCAGCCCCACTGTAGGGAATAACTACTACAGTATTGCGATTCAAATTGCCGGTATTGGGACACTGTTAACTGGTATTAACTTTATCGTTACCATTTTAAAAATGAGAGCACCAGGTATGACCATATGGAAAATGCCAATGTTCACATGGTCTATTCTAATCACTAGCATCATTATCGTTTTTGCATTCCCAGTTCTAACAGTGGCTCTTGCATTAATGATGTTTGACCGTTTGTTCTTTACACAATTTTTCACTATGCAAGATGGCGGAATGGATATGCTTTGGGCCAACCTATTCTGGGTATGGGGTCATCCTGAAGTATATATCGTTATTCTTCCTGCCTTCGGTATATTCAGTGAAGTCATTTCAACATTTTCAAGAAAAAATCTGTATGGCTATAAATCGATGGTATTCAGTATGCTTGCCATCTCTGCTCTATCCTTTACTGTATGGGTTCACCATTTCTATACAATGGGACAAGGAGCTATGGCAAACAGCTTCTTCTCGATTACAACCATGTTAATCGCTGTACCGACAGGGGTTAAGATTTTCAACTGGCTCCTTACGATGTATAAAGGGAAAATTGAAATCACCACGCCAATGCTATACGCTCTAGCATTCATACCAATCTTCACATTTGGTGGAGTCACAGGCGTTATGCTAGCTATGGCAAGTGCGGATTATCAATACCATAATACAATGTTCCTAGTAGCCCATTTCCACTATGTTTTAATACCAGGAACCGTTTTCGGGGTATTAGCTGGAATGTACTTCTGGTTCCCAAAAATCTTTGGTTTCAAATTAGACGAGAAATTAGGGAAAATTGCATTCTGGATCATCTCTATTTCATTCAACGTAACATTCCTTCCTCTATTCGCTTTAGGGCTAAAAGGAATGAACCGAAGAATGTATACGTACTCTGAAGAAACTGGATATGGACCTTTGAACCTTATCGCATCTTTAGGTGCTGTTGGTTTAGCAATTGGTTTTATTGTTCTCGTTTACAGCTTCTATTGGAGCTTCCGTTATGCTCCAAGATTGGCAGGAGACGCAGATCCATGGGGTGGCCGTACATTGGAATGGGCAACAAAAACTCCTGTTCCGGCCTATAACTTTGCTATCACACCTGAAGTGGATTCCGTAGACTCCTGGTGGGATCATAAGAAAGGCACACATAATCTGTTTAAACGACCTGTAGAAGAAATACACATGCCTAATAGTGACTTTAAGCCATTTCTTATGGCTGTATGCTTCTTCTTCTGGGGATTCTTCATGGTATTCAGTATGTGGATTCCGGCCATTATCACGGCACTTCCAATTATCTATCTAATGTTTGCACGTTCTTTCAAGGATGATCATGGATTCCATATATCTGTAGAAGAAATCGAAGAAGAAGAAAGAAAACTGCGAGGTGAGACAAAATGAAAATAGATGCCTCTCAACCATTGGAATATAGTACTGAACAAAATCAGCTTAAAATACTTGGCTTCTGGATTTTCCTTGGAGCTGAAATTGTCTTATTCGCTACATTGTTTACTGTCTACTTTGTACTAGAAAATCGTATAGGTGACGGACCTGCCGGGAGCGATATCTTCGCTCTTAGTGGGGTTTTAGCTGAAACCTTTATTCTTTTGGCAAGTAGCTTTACCATTGGGATTGCTATTCATGCTATGCGTATGGGCATGAAAAAAGCAATGATGGTGATGTTCTCGATTACGCTTGTCCTAGGATTAGCTTTCCTAGGCATTGAGATTTATGAGTTCTTCCATTATGTACACGAAGGAGCTTCCATCCAAACGAGCGGCTTCACATCTGCATTACTTACCTTGCTTGGAACACACGGAGCCCACGTAACAGGAGGGATTCTGTGGGGAATCGCGATTCTGATTCAAATGAGCAGACGTGGAATCAATCACCTTACGGCCAATAAAGCATTTATTTTCTCACTTTACTGGCACTTCCTGGACGTTGTTTGGATTTTCATCTTCAGCTTCGTCTACCTGAAAGGACTGATGTAAAATGGCTAAGTTATTCCCTAAAGAGCATATCATTGGATTTTTATCATCCATCGCTCTAACAGTGGCAGCATTATTAGTTCTTTTCCTGGATGTATCATTCGGATTTAAAATGGCTATTCTGCTAATCACTGCTGGCCTTCAAGCAAGTTTACAACTTTTCCTATTCATGCATATCAATGAATCCAAGGAAAGAAGAACACTATATACCAATATCGTTTACGCCTTATTTGTAGCCGCAGTTACTATCTTCGGTTCCATGTTTGTCTTACTTTGGGATTGGTAAACAATACGACATATATAGGAAACGGACAGGGAATTTACTCTCTGTCCGTTTTTCTTTTTGCGAGTTTTTAAACGTAAAAGATTCACCTCCACCCTTATATCCCCTATTTATCTTTCCTTAATTAAACAGATAGGATATTCATTCAAACTTTATATCATAGATTACCTTCGACCCCTTTAAATGCTTCTATAAACTACCATGTATTCATTCGAGAAATTCTTTTATGATGGAACTATATGAACCAGGAGTGATTGTATGAAAATATCTTTAATAAATAAGGAAGGTAATATAAAAGAGGTTAAGCTTGGCTTTAGTTGGACTACTCTCTTTTTTGGAATTTTCCCTGCTTTACTGCGCAAGGACTATAAATGGGCAGTAATCATGCTTTCAATAGCTATTACAATTAATCTCTTTGCATTTGGATTAGGTGCATTACTAACCAGCAGTATTTTCGCCTTTATCTATAATAAAATCTATATTAAAAACCTACTCACAAACGGCTATCGCCCTGTTTATGCAGCTGATCGAGAAATATTAATTAAGAAACAGCTGTTAGCTGCTTAAAGTTATGATGGTCCCAAATAGCTCAAATTTTGTATTTGGCTTAAGGGACCATTTCTATCACATTCGATCCACTCTTCTCTTTTTCCTTGAAAAACCTGTTGACAACTCAACGACCCACTCTATCTCACACGAAAAATGAATCCTGCAAGGAATGATTGACATAAAATAAAGCCATCTTATAGAATGAAACAGTCACTCATTTATATAGACCAGTCATTATACTTGAAGAGAGGGATTCCATGTGAGTGCAAAAAATGACTCGCGTCAAAAGATTTTAGAGGCTGCTACTCGTCTTTTTAACATACAGGGATATCATGCGACAGGCTTAAATCAAATTTTGAAAGAAAGCGGTGCACCTAAAGGGTCTTTATATTATCATTTTCCAGATGGTAAAGAGCAACTGGCCGTGGAAGCTGTCAATAGAATGGCCGTTCAAATTGAAGATGATATTAAGCTGGCAATGAATAAGTATGAGGATGCTGTGGAGGCATTACAATATCATGTTGATAAAATCGCTCAACATTTCAATGAAAATGACCTTTTTGAAGGTTTACCAATCGGACTATTGGCCGCAGAAACATCCTTAATGAGCGAACCTTTACGTAAAGCGTGCAAGGCTGCATTTGAGGGCTGGGAAACACTTTATTATGACAAAATGATTCAAGATGGATTTGAACCAGAAAAAGCCTACCGTCTAAGTCTGTTGATTAATTCAATGATCGAAGGAGCCATCACCCGCTCGCTTACCAATTTAAATGGCCAACCTTTACTAAACATCTCTAAATGTCTGCCCGATATAATAAAGAAATAAGCAGACAAAGATATAGATTCTTAACAGCTTATTATATAGACTGGTCTAGTAATGCATATAATGAAAGGGGAATACTATTTGAGTAATTATCAAGACACAAACTTAGAAAACAAACAAATTAAGCCACTTCCAATCGTCATTGCTATTATGATTGGTGCTTTTATTGGACTCTTTAGTGAAACGGCCTTAAATATGGCTTTCACAAACATTATGGATGACTTTCAAATTGGGCCTCACGTCGTTCAGTGGTTAACAACCGGCTATTTACTTGTACTAGGAATTCTTGTGCCTGTAACAGCATTGCTTCTTCAATGGTTTACGACCAAACAATTATTTAGCACCTCCCTCATTTTTTCGATTGTAGGAACATTAGTAGGAGCTATGGCACCCAATTTTGAAATTCTACTTTTAGCCCGTGTCATTCAGGCTGTAGGAACAGGTCTCTTACTACCACTAATGACAAACGTTATTATGGTTATATATCCTCCTCATAGACGTGGGACCATCATGGGAATGATGGGGCTTGTTATTATGTTCGCACCCGCTGTCGGTCCAACTCTTTCAGGATTAATAGTAGACAGTCTGGGCTGGCAATCTATTTTTTGGATGTGTTTACCTTTACTTATTTTTACCTTCATATTTGGTCTTTTCTATATGCAAAATGTATCTACTATCACAAAGCCAAAAATAGATATTCTCTCAATCATTCTGTCTTCCATTGGTTTTGGAGGTATTGTATTTGGATTCAGCAGTGCCGGAGAGGGTGCTGGCTCATGGGGAGATCCTGGAGTTCTTGTACCAATCATTGTCGGGGCAATCAGTCTAACCCTATTCTCTTTCCGCCAGTTTAAAATGGAACAACCTATGCTTAATTTACGCGTATTTAAATACCCTATGTTTTCCCTTGGACTTTTAATGGTATTCCTGGGCATGATGATCATTTTATCCTCATCAATCCTATTGCCTATGTATCTAAAGGGCGGACTATTATTATCAGCTTTGGCAGCCGGCCTTGTCTTATTGCCCGGTGGAATTGTGAATGGAATCATGTCTCCAATTACGGGGAAATTATTTGATACTTTTGGACCGAAATACTTAGTTATCCCCGGTTTTATCATAACAACTATCTTTACGTATTTATTCACCAATATAACTACGGAAACCACACAATTAACAGTGATCATCATGCATACTTGCATGTTTATCGGAGTTGCCATGGTCATGATGCCCTCACAAACAAATGGGTTAAATCAGTTGCCAAGACAATATTACCCTGATGGAGCTGCCGTCATGAATACACTTCAGCAAATTGCAGGGGCGATTGGGACTGCAGTAGCAGTCAGCATCATGTCAGCTAGCCAGGCAAGCTATATGGCTGCGGCTGATCCTACTAATCCACTTGCTATCTCTGAAGCTTTGACAGCGGGTGTTCAAAACGCCTTTCTGTTGGCGTTAATTGCGTCCATTATCGGATTGGTAGTATCCTTCTTCATTAAACGAGTAGATGTTTAAAAGTGAATAAAATAAGAGGGTGGCAAATTAAAATGCCACCCTCTTGTTTTATAAATCTAAAAACATAATAAAATCTCTCTCGTAAATCCTGTCTTTTTTGCTTCACATCGGTCCTGTATGCTTAATCCAGCTTCCTTTATCATGCTATCAATCCGTTCCCCTGTCACAACTACTACTCTGTCTGCGATGCGATTTGCATGCTTTAAAATCGACAATTGTTCTCCAGGAGTCGCTGTATGGCATAAATTATAGGGTAAATCTACGATAGCTGCATCATAGTGCTCCGTAACTTCCTCAATTGCACCTATTTTAATATCACAGCTATATCCAAAATGAGCTACATTTTCCCTGGCTCCGATAGCTGGCAATGGCTTGATATCACGTCCACAAATCGTAATTCCCATTGATAAGGCTTCTACCAATACATTTCCAATGCCGCAACAGGGGTCAATCGCTTTGATACCATCTGGATTGGGAACTGCAATATTAACAACTGCCCTTGCCATTCTAGTACTGAGAGCTGTCGAATACTCACGTGGTTTCTTTTGATGATGCAACCAGACCGCTTCATTTTTTTCATAAATACCTACATACCATTTCCCTCTGCAAGTAATAATGCCAAGAATGATATCTGGCTTCTCCAAATCAGCTTCAGCCTGGATTTTCAATCCAATTTCTCGTTCAATCTCTCTTCGACGATTGAAGCTTACTTTATCCTCTAAATCATTCGTTTTCACAAATATCGTTTTAAATGTCTGATCTGGGAAGGATAACTCGCCTGCCTTCAGATAAATCGTCTCCAAGCTGTCCCCTTCAATGAGAATCTCTATTCTTTCCCTGATAAAGGGGCTTCTGCTTGGATTGATTTTCTTTGGGCTTTTAAATACGAGATCTTCAGGATTCGAATTAAACAGTGCCCTGAATTCCATTTTACATAGAGGTTCATCCTCTGAACTGCATCCATACGTGTAGATATAAATTGGCTTCACCAATCCTATTCCTTATATTCTTTTGAACAATCAATTAAATAGATTAACAGGCTTATTATAAAGTATTTTGATAGGAAACGAAAATATCATACATATAGTTCATCACATAAAGTAATCTAAAAAATGATTATTGAAGTAGATTATAAATGAAGAGGGTAAGTAACCCTTAGGCCATTGGATGTAAAAATCGCTGTGCTCCTGGTATACAGAAGCATGTATCCTATCCAGAAATCCCCAACGCTTTAATGAATTATTTCTTTTAAAACATATAAAAAACAGGTAGAGAAAACTATTTGTTCCTCTACCTGTTCTAATTTTAATTTTACATATGATTATGCAGTTCATTCTCTGACTGCTTGATTAATTTTGCTTGTGGAATTTTGGATAAATTAATCCACTTAATGATGGATGCCACCATAATGACGAGACCCAATCCAAGCATGATAATAGAGAGAATACCATTTAAGACATTATATCCTCCGGCATCAGGATTTAGATAAACATTCTTAACCATCCAGTAGCCCCCGACATTAACCGTTACATATAGATAGGCCAATGGAATTAAACAAGTTAGCATATACCAACGTTTCTCTGCTATTTTCAAAACAACGGTGGCTCCTACTATCAATCCTATGGAGGCCATCAATTGGTTGGAAACCCCAAACAGAGCCCAGACGGAACTGATGTCTCCAGAGAATAATAGATACCCCCAAATAAAGCAGGCCAGTGCACTAGCGAAAATATTAGCTCCGACAGAATCTGTTCGCTTAAGCGGTTTGATAAAGTCTCCAAAGAAGTCCTGGATAAGATACCGGGCCACCCTGGTTCCTGAATCAATAGCCGTTAAAATAAATACCGCTTCGAACAGGATTACGAATTGATAGAAGTAGGAAGCTAAGTTTTGGAAGAATGGTACACTGGTAAAGATTTCTGTCATACCAACAGCAAGTGTTACTGCTCCACCTGTTCTTCCCTCTAAGTCCATATCTACCGCTTCTTCCAATCTGTCTAAATGGACTGTTTCCATTCCTAATGTTGAATAGACTTCAGGTGTAGAGTTGATGGCAAAATAATCTCCAGGTTGAAGGGCAACGGCCGCAATCAATGCCATAATAGCCACCAAACATTCTACTAACATTGCCCCAAAAGCTATACCTTTGATATCTCTCCAACGGCTAACCATTTTAGGTGTAGTCCCTGACCCAACAAAAGCATGGAATCCCGAGATCGCTCCACAAGCTATCGTAATTGAAATAAACGGCCAAACCGGACCGGCCACGATTGGACCTCCACCATTAATGAAATCAGGAAGAATGGCCGGGAACTCAACAGAAGGGTTAACGATAAATACTCCAATAATAAGTGCAGCAAAGACGCCAATTTTCATAAATGTACTTAAATAATCGCGTGGTGCAAGCAACAGCCAAACAGGAAGAGCTGCGGCGAAAAATGCATAGACTGGTAAAATAATAGCAAGAGTGCTTTTTTCAAGTGTTAAGAAATCGCCTAACCACGTCCCCTGAATTTGGGGTCCAAAGAAAATAGCAGCCATAATTAACATAAATCCAACCGTCGTAGGAATTTTTAAGTTTCCTGTTTTCTTATGATAGATTCCCACTAACATCGCAATCGGTATTGTAATCCCTACTGCAAATGTCCCCCACGGGTTTCTTTCCAGTGCTCCAAGTACAACCAATGACAAACCTGCCATCGTAATCGTAATAATGAATAGCATGGCCAAACCCGTACAAAATCCCGCTACAGGTCCAAGCTCTTCTTTTGCTACCTCAGATAATGATTTACCATCCCGGCGCATAGAGGCAAAAAGAACAACTGTATCATGAACAGCTCCCCCGATTACAGCTCCAACAAGTAGCCAAATCAGTCCAGGCAAATAACCAAACTGAGCTGCCAGAATCGGACCAACTAACGGGCCAGCAGCAGCGATGGCTGCAAAATGATGCCCAAATACTACCCATTTATTCGTTGGCACATAGTCCTGTCCATCCTCAAACTTTTCTGCTGGTGTTGGTGAATCATCAGATAACTTCAAAACCTTGTTTGCCATAAACGTCCCATACAGACGGTAGGCGATTAAAAGGATGCAGATAGAACCAATCACTATTGTAATCGCATTCATTTTAAAGTTCCCTCCTCTTATTATGTATTTATTAATTGGGGTTAAATTTTAGCCGCCACCCTCCCTTGTTTTCAAACTTTTCCATCCCCTATTAAATCATCCACTAGCATTTTCATTATATTGTAAAACTTAGGAAAATTAAAAGAAAACCCTTTCTTTATAGAGAAGATTCATTAGGTACGATTTTATCCTTTAAATACCTTGACACGCTTTAGGAAGAAATTATATTCTTGACTTTGTGACTCTGTTAATGTGCAGGATTACTTAGCACTTCTCTCCGTTTAGCGGTAGAGATCAGTCCTTCTATTAGAAAACAAAATTTCTTCCTGGTCTTTATTCCTATTCGGAGTTCTGCAAGCCTATTAAACATCAACAGTTCTAAATTAGAAAATCTTCAACAAGGAGAATCATTATGTGGTTTATTTTTTCACTTCTAACAGCTTTGGCGTGGGGTGGCGCTGACCTGTTTTACAAAAAGGGGTCCGACAGCAATGACAAGTACAGCCATATAAAAATCATTATCATGGTTGGTCTTGTCATGGGAATTCATGCAACTGTCTATATGATTATCAAAGATATACACTTTAGTCCAATGGATATGATTCATTATTTACCTGTATCTGCTTTATACATTCTATCCATGGCATTTGGTTATATTGGTTTGCGCTATATTGAATTATCCATCGCTTCACCAATACAGAATTCCTCAGGTGTCGTAACAAGCATTCTACTCTTCATCTTTTTCACTCATGAGCTGAGTATCCTCGAAGTGCTTGGAATTATCATCATTACTCTTGGGATTGTCGGGATTGCCGTTCTAGAAAAAAGAGCAGAAGATGAAGCTCGTCGACTGAATTCCGAACATATCGATAAAAAATACCAAATCGGCTTTTTAGCCATCATCTTTCCCATTTTATATTGCATTATTGATGGGCTTGGTACATTTGCGGATGCCGTCTATTTAGATGAATTGATGTTAATCAGCGAAAACTCAGCATTGCTTGCGTATGAATATACCTTTTTCATATGCGCAGCTGTATCATTTATCTATCTTCGTTTTATCAAGAAGGAATCCTTCCATGTATTTAAAGAGCGCGATAAAGGGTTGGCAGCCATTTTGGAAACAATCGGGCAATTCTTTTATGTTTTTGCCATGTCTTCAGGAAATGCCATTATTGCGGCACCATTGATTGCTTCTTACAGTATCTTTTCGATCATCTTGTCACGGATCTTCCTAAAAGAGAAGCTGACCAACAAACAATATATGATTATCGCGGTTGTCATATTTGGTATTATCCTGCTCGGCATTGCGGATGAATTGTAGATTTAAAAAAGTATGTAATTCCGTCCTTGTACGGGCATATCAAAGACCAAATCTTCATTGATTTGGTCTTTTTGTTATGCTCTCCTACCCTTAACTATAAAAAGGAAATTATTCAGCACTCCCCCTCTGAATCTGGTATTCTCTTTTGATTTCAAATCCCTTGTTTTGTAATTAATTTGATTCATCCTTTGGTAATCAAAAAGTCTCATTCTATTTAATAGATTTAGACACAATCCCTCCCTTCTTTTTTGTCTTATATAAACTTTTTAATCAATTCACCTATATTTTATTTACATCGTTCATATTTTAGAATGGTCTTTGAAGTTTACGTTTACTTTACAACGACCTCTATCATCATGGTTTTCATCAGATTAAATAACTACCTGCAATATATTTGACAACAAATTAATATAGTGATAGCATTTTTTTCATATCATATTTTCAGAATTGTGTTAATAAGATAACATAATCTCGATTAGATAATTTAATAAAGCACGCTTTGATCGCTGTGGATAAAACTATGGTGGGAGCAGCTTCTGGAGAGACTGTATTTATACAGCGCCGAAGGATTCACAATCTCAGGCAAAAGGACAGAATGATAACGATTTTTGTTATTCTAGCCCTTTTAGAGATTGGAGACAACCAATCTCTTTTTTTATTGTCCAATATCATTAGTGAGGTGAGACATAGCATCTAAATAAAAAGAGAAAATGATAGATATCTATTTTACTAGGTGCCTGTTTTAGACATCTAAGATTAAACGGGGGCATGCAACTTGGCTAAGCAAGAGTTAAAAAGAGATTTAAAAAATCGTCATGTACAATTAATTGCAATTGGGGGCACAATTGGAACCGGCTTATTTTTAGGCTCCGGCAAATCCATTCATTTAGCCGGTCCATCCATCCTATTTTCTTATTTAATTATTGGAATCGCCTTATTTTTTGTGATGAGAGCATTAGGAGAATTACTTTTATCCAATTCAGGCTATACGTCCTTCATAGATTTTGCCGCTGATTATCTCGGCCCATGGGCTGGATTTGTAACTGGCTGGACGTATTGGTTCTGCTGGATTATGACGGCCATGGCCGATATTATTGCTGTTGGGTTATATACGCAATACTGGTTTGATATCCCGCAATGGGTGCCTGCCATCATCTGTTTAGTGATTCTATTAGGATTAAATCTATTAACCGTCAAACTATTTGGTGAGTTGGAATTCTGGTTTGCGATTATTAAAGTCGTCACTATTGTTGCTCTTATTGTCGTAGGAATCGTACTGCTTGTGATTGGATTTGAAACAGATAGCGGAACTGTTTCTGTTTCTAACCTTTGGAATCATGGCGGCATGTTCCCGAATGGAATATCCGGGTTCTTACTATCACTGCAAATGGTTGTCTTCTCCTTTGTAGGTGTTGAACTGATTGGTGTATCTGCTGCGGAAACAGCTAATCCGCGAAAGAACATTCCATCTGCGATCAACAAAATACCGGTACGGATTTTGCTGTTTTATGTAGGTGCCTTGTTTGTTATTTTATGCATCAATCCTTGGGATCAATTAAGTGCAACAAGCAGCCCATTTGTAGGTGTCTTCGCCTTAATCGGTATCCCAATGGCGGCAGGTATTATCAACTTTGTTGTATTAACATCCGCAGCCTCTGCTGCAAACAGCGGTTTATTCTCAACTAGCCGGATTATGTACAACTTAAGCAATCATAATGAAGCACCAAAAAAATTCAGCAAATTAAATAAACACCATGTACCAAGCAATGCGTTAGTAACTTCTACAATTGTCGTTTCTGTCGGTGCACTGCTTAGCAAGCTACTACCTGAGCAGGCCTTTACAATCGTTACCACTATCAGCGCTATCTGTTTTATTTGGGTATGGAGCATTATCCTAATCTCTCATATCAAATATGTCAAAACGAGACCTGATTTAAGAGCTTCAACTACATTTAAAGCCCCATTAACACCAGCTATAAATTATGTGATACTGGGTATGTTTACTTTCATATTAATCGTGATGCTCTTTGCTGCGGAAACACGTTTACCTATGCTGTTGACACCATTCTGGTTTATCTTATTGATTATCTTATATAAATATCAGAAAAAGAAAAGATTAAGATAATAGCTCATTAATAAAAATGCACTCTAATTGTTAAGTTTGATCAAACAATTAGAGTGCATTTTTATATATACCCTATATGAATGAACACTTATTTAAGAAATAAAGCAGTCAGTGACTTAATGAAAATTGAGCCCAGCACGATACCAAATTAAAGTTAAAATAGTTCCAAAATCTATTTTCTTTATTTATCATTCTCCAGTGTCTCCTTATTCTACGGTATATTCACTGTGATAGGATCAAGATCAACTGTATCTAAAATGAATTAAAATCAAATTCCAGAATGGCATGATTCATATCGAAATTAGTGATTTTTTGAACGATATCCCCCCATATACAACTTCTCCACTTAAATCAAAATACCGATGTTAAATACTTTTTCTATGTATTAATCCCTCTTAAATCCAAAAAAAGGGATAAAAAAAGCAGCCTTACATCCAAATGAATGGAATGTATGGCTGCCAAATTTCTATTTTATAAAGATATTGATTGGAATTACTCGTGTTTGTGCATATCGATGACCATACGGCCCTGGATTTTACCTGCTTCCATTTCTTCAAAAATATCATTTACTTCATGCAGGCATCTTGTTTCTACGATTGGCACTACTTTGCCCTCTGCCCCAAATTGGAAAGCCTCTTCTAAATCTTTACGTGTACCAACTAAGGATCCAACGATTTGGATACCATCCAATACAGTTTTCACAATAGCTAAATCCATTGTTTCTGGAGGAAGGCCAACAGCAACAACTTTGGAAGTGGCACGTACAGAGTTTACAGCTTGGTTAAAAGCAACTTTAGAAACAGCTGTTACGACAGCAGCATGAGCTCCGCCAACTTTTTCCTGGATCCACTCACCTGCGTCACCGTCTGTTAATGGGTTACACACAAGATCTGCTCCCACTTCTTTTGATAAGGCTAATTTATCATCATTGATATCCACTGCGATTACTTTTGCATTGAATACATTTTTAGCATATTGAATGGCCAGATTTCCTAAACCGCCGCATCCATAAATCGCAATCCATTGACCAGGTTTAATATTAGAAACTTTGATTGCTTTGTAGCAAGTAACACCTGCGCAAGTAATACTGCTCGCTTGTGCTGGATCTAACCCTTCAGGTACTTTAACTGCATAGTCTGCATCGACGATACATTGTTCAGCCATTGCTCCATCAACAGTGAAACCTGCGTTTTGTACGCTGCGGCAGAATGTTTCATTTCCTGTCACACAGTACTCGCAAGTCCCGCATCCTTTAAAGAACCAGGCAATGCTGACACGATCTCCTACTTTTAAACTTGTCACATCGTTTGCAATTTCTTTAACAATTCCGATTCCTTCATGCCCAGGAATTCTTCCCGGAACTTCTCCAAAATCACCTTTTGCTACATGCAAATCTGTATGACATACTCCGCAATATTCTACATCAACTAAAGCTTGACCGGGTTGTAATTTAGGTAATTCCTTTTCAACTATTTCAACTTTACCAGGATTCTTTGCACTCACTACAGCTGCTTTCATTCCAATCAATCCTCCGTATGTATATTAGATTGCTCAATGTTTCACATACTTATTATAATTGCGTTTATTCCCAAAAGCAATACATATTGAATAATTTTCTATTTTTTGATTATTATACGAATACATTTCGAACTTACGAGAACTCTCATTATTAAACTCAGAAAGTTAGAGTTTAAAGTCTAACTTCCTGAGTTTACTCACTTCATCGGCCCTTTTTACAATAATCGTATATTTCTAATTTAATTGTTTATAAGTTAAATAATAGCTCTCCAATTTTCCGCCATTAAATAGCATGTTCTAAGCCTAGTAAAAAGAACTACCTCTTATGAGCCTCGTTTCCATTTAGCAAGTTACAGTTAAAATCCTGCTTATGATTCCTTCCTTTTACTTAGAAACAAATTGACTTCATCCATACTTGGATAAGAATTTTGTGTACCACGTTTTGTGACACTTAATGCTGCAAAGGCGGTAGCCATTTTTATCGATTGTACAACATCATTATTTTGTACATAATAATGGGCAAAACAGCCGATGAACGCATCTCCAGCTCCCGTCGTGTCAATTGCATCAACCGTATATGAATCCACGATATGTGTCCCATTATCGGTTACCCACATCACACCACGGCTCCCCATCGTCACAATGACGTTTTTAACCCCTTCCTCTATCAGGCTCGCTGCAGCAGCTTCAATTTGTTCAATCGTTGAAACAGGCAGGCCTGTTAAAATCTCGAGTTCACTTTCATTCGGAATGAAAAAGTCACATTTACATACATAGCTAAAGTCTAATTCTTTGGCAGCAGGAGCTGGATTCAGGACAACAGGAATCCCAAGCTCATTCCCCATTTCGACCGCACGATAAACAGTCTCAAGCGGGATTTCCAATTGAAGAACGATTAAAGAACATGTCTTCAGCTTTTCTTTTGCTTTATCCACATCCTCTGGTGAAAGGTATTGATTAGCCCCTTTTATAATTAAAATACGATTTTTAGAATCTGAATCAACAAAGATTGGCGCAACCCCGCTGGAGGTTCCCTGAATCTTATTGGTAAACTCTGTATCAATGCCGTACCGCTCCAGATTTTGAATGGTATTATCTGCAAAGATGTCATCGCCTACCTTTGTAACCATCATTACCTTTGAGCCTAGTTTTGCTGCCGCTACAGCCTGATTGGCCCCTTTACCGCCACAACCCATTTCAAAATCCGGAGCCTCCAGGGTCTCTCCCTCTTTTGGCATTCGATCAATATATGAGATAAGATCGACCATATTTGATCCAATAACTGCAATATCCATTGTTTTACCCTCCTTATTTTTACTTTGATAAAAAGATTCTATAGACTTTTTAGCATTGATACTATCATACTATAGGATTATTTTGGTAGAAGAATAACGTCCATCACTACATACTTCCTTACTCCAAGATATTATTTCTCTTATACATTTCATTTTCTCCTATAATCACAGTCATATTATTTGAAATTTTACTGAATTAGTCGAATAATAGGAAAGTAAACGTTTTCTTGATGAATATTTTTATTCAATAGCATCAAAAACCTTACATCTACGATTTTTCAATACGAACAAAGGGGAGAAATTAAGATGATTTATGCAAATCCTAATACGGATGGGGCCGTTGTCCAATTCAAAGAAAAATACGATAACTTTATCGGAGGTAAATGGGTTGCACCGGTTAAGGGTCAGTATTTTGATAATAAATCTCCGGTAACTGGAGAAGTCTTTACAAAAGCCGCTCGTTCTTCTGCTGAAGATATCGAATTGGCATTAGATGCAGCACACGCAGCTAAAGAAGCTTGGGGAAAAACCTCTACTGCTGAACGTGCCCGTATATTAAACAAAATCGCGGATCGTCTAGAAGAAAATTTAGAAAAGATTGCTATAGCTGAAACTTGGGATAATGGGAAAGCAGTACGAGAAACATTAAATGCAGATATTCCTTTGGCCATTGATCACTTCCGTTATTTTGCAAGTGCCATTCGCACCCAGGAAGGTAGAACTACTCAATTAGACAATGATACAGTAGCGTACCACTTCCAGGAACCTCTTGGGGTAGTCGGACAAATTATTCCTTGGAATTTCCCAATTCTAATGGCTGTATGGAAAATTGCTCCGGCCTTGGCAGCGGGTAACTGTATCGTATTAAAACCTGCTGAACAAACTCCTGCTTCCATTATGGTACTCATCGAATTAATTCAAGATTTACTACCAGCAGGTGTTCTTAATGTTGTAAACGGTTTTGGCGTGGAAGTTGGTAAACCACTGGCTACTAACCCGCGTATTGCAAAAATCGCCTTTACAGGTTCTACAGCTGTTGGACGTCAAATTATGCAGTATGCTACTGAAAATATCATTCCTGTCACATTGGAGCTTGGTGGTAAATCACCTAATGTATTCTTCGAAGATGTAATGGATCAAGACGATGAATTCTTAAATAAAGCAATCGAAGGTCTTGTTATGTTTGCGCTAAACTCAGGTGAAATTTGTACATGTCCATCCCGTGCTTTAGTCCAAGAATCCATCTATGATAAATTTATGGAACGTGCATTGGAGCGTGTGAAAGCCATCAAAATTGGTAACCCTCTTGATACAGAAGTCAT
The DNA here is from genome assembly GCF_059694525.1 of Pradoshia sp. TA40_28. Lineage (NCBI taxonomy): Bacteria > Bacillati > Bacillota > Bacilli > Caryophanales > Bacillaceae > Pradoshia > Pradoshia sp. TA40_28. The sequence continues at coordinate 74,298 of NZ_JCATZO010000009.1, read as the reverse complement.
GATGGGTGCGCAAGCCTCTAATGAACAAAAAGAAAAAATCTTATCCTACATTAAACTCGGTAAAGAAGAAGGCGCTGAATGTTTAATCGGGGGAGAAGAAAATGACCTCGGTGAAGGCCTTCAAAATGGTAACTATATTAAACCAACTGTTTTTAAAGGTCATAACAAAATGCGTATATTCCAAGAAGAAATTTTTGGTCCGGTTCTTGGCGTAACTACTTTTAAAGATTTTGATGAAGCAATGGAAATCGCAAATGATACTCTATACGGATTAGGTGCCGGTGTTTGGTCCCGCAGTGGAGATCTTGCCTACCGTGCAGGCCGCGCTATTCAAGCCGGTCGTGTTTGGACAAACACATATCACCAATATCCAGCAGGTGCAGCGTTCGGTGGTTACAAATTATCCGGTATCGGCCGTGAAAATCATGCTATGATGCTGGATCATTACCAACAAACTAAATGTTTGTTAGTAAGCTATGATAAAAAGGCTCAAGGTTTTTTCTAAAAAGTGAGGTTACCTCTTAAATGGTAGAACGTGTCGTAGCAACCGAAGAAGCACTACAATTAATAGAAACATTAAAGAAAACACATGGCTCGCTCATGTTTTATCAATCAGGTGGCTGTTGTGATGGATCGGCTCCGATGTGCTATAAGGAAGGCGATTTTAAAACTGGGGATTCAGACATATACTTAGGTTCTATTGGAGATTGCCCCTTTTATATACACAAATCGCAATATGAGTACTGGAAGCATACTCAATTAATTATCGATGCCATTGAGGGAAAAGGCGCAGCCTTTTCACTTGATAGTGTAGAAGATCGCCACTTCATTACGAATTCTCATGTTCTTTAGAGAAAGAATATGAGGATTAAAAAAATCAAATAGGTGTCTGAATCAAACTGCCCTTCAAAGTCTTAGATGACTTTGAAGGGCAGTTTTTATATTAAAATATTTTTTCGGATGATATTCTTTAAGATTTATTATAGAAATCCAGTAGATTATGTTATATTACTATTAAACAAAATTGCCTGTATAATCTATTAATTTTGATTTTTTGATCTATGTAAAATAAAATTATAATACATCATGTTAAAGGAGAGGGAATTTTTGAATAACCAAAATAAACAGCCTGGTGTCCCTGGTATACCTAATACCGGTTTCTTCGGACATCCAAAGGGACTTTTCACACTATTTTTCACAGAATTTTGGGAACGATTTTCTTACTATGGAATGCGGGCCATTCTGGTCCTCTACCTCTATGCTGAAGTTAGTAAGGGTGGATTAGGATTTGATCAATCCACTGCCATGTCCATAGCTGCCATTTATGGATCGTTAGTCTATCTATCTGGTATTATCGGCGGATGGGTTGCTGACCGCTTGCTCGGGACAAGCAGAACCGTCTTCTATGGTGGAGTTTTTATTATGTTTGGTCATGTTGTTCTGGCATTACCACTAGGTGCTGAAGCCTTTTTTGCCAGTATGTTCTTAATTATCATTGGTACAGGGCTATTGAAACCGAATATCTCCAGCGTTGTTGGTGATTTATATACGAAGAATGATCTTCGTCGAGATTCTGGATTCAGTATTTTCTATATGGGGATTAACTCAGGTGCCTTTCTTGCACCATTTATCGTAGAAGGATTACGCGGACATTATGATAGCTATCATGCCGGATTTTCAGCAGCCGCTGTCGGTATGTTTCTTGGATTGATCGTATTTGTGCTTACGAAAAAGAAAAATTTAGGAACGATTGGAACACAGCCACCTAACCCATTAAGTTCGGAGAGCAAAAAGAAATTTGCTCTTTATTTTGGAGTAGCAATCGTAGCTTTAATTGCTCTTTTTTATGCTCTAATTGCAATCGGTTGGCTAACTATTGATCGATTTGTCTTACTTGTAACCATTTTGGCAGTTATTATACCAATCATTTACTTTGTATGGATGTACAAAAGTTCAAAAACAACAGCTGAAGAACAGTCAAGACTGCTGGCCTATATTCCATTATTCCTATCTGCTGTTATTTTCTGGGCTATTTATGAACAAGGTTCTAACCTTTTGAATATCTATGCTTTGGAACGAACTAATTTAACCTTATTGGGCTTTAAAATTGCACCTGGTGTGCTCCAGGCGATGCCCGCTCTCTTTGTAATCATATTTGCACCAGTTGCAGCCTGGTTATGGATGAAGCTTGGGGATAAACAGCCTTCAACATCTAAAAAGTTTTCAATAGGATTGCTATTAGCAGGTCTATCATTTATCGTCATGCTAATACCAGGTTACCTAAGTGGCGGTGATACACTTGTCAGTCCTTATTGGCTGATATTGAGCTACCTAATCGTCACACTTGGAGAGCTTTGTTTATCTCCTGTTGGTTTATCAGCCACTACCAAACTGGCACCAGCAGCATTCTCTTCTCAAACAATGAGCCTATGGTTCCTGGCAAGTGCAGTTGCACAGGCTATTAATGCACAACTTGTAAAACTATATAGCACAGAAACGGAACTCCTTTACTTTGGATCAATTGGCGGATTCGCCATTCTTTGTGCCATCATTATTTACTTTATTTCACCAATCATTCAAAGATATATGAAAGGCGTTAAATAAAGTGATATGAAAATGACCCCGGCTATGTAGTCGGGGTCATTTTTGATATTCTGATAGCTAAGCTAAACAGACAGCGAACAAACTCTCAACGTTGTCTGTTTACTATATAATTCAGTAAATGCTTCAAAAAGGTGCTCTTTGGTGAAATCTGTTTAATAGCCTCCATAGCATGGCAGTAATGATCCCACATTACTTTCCTGGCACCCTCCCTGCCAAGTACTGATACAAAAGTGGAGTTATTATTTTCTATATCCTGTCCAACAGGTTTTCCAAGTAAACGATTATCCCCCTCTATATCAAGTAAGTCATCCTTAATTTGAAAGGCAATTCCAGCATGTCTGGCGAATTTTTTTATTGATTTCATTTGAGATTCCCCTGCTTGCGCAAGAATGGTAGGCATGATTAATGAGGCCTCAAATGCTATTCCTGTTTTGTAAAAGGAGAGCGTATTCAATTCTTCCAATGTCAGTTTTTTTCCCTTTGACTCCAAATCCATTGCCTGCCCTCTGCACATAATCATGGCTACTTCGGATGAATACTGGATCAGATGAAGGACAGACTCAGAATCAAACTGTCTTAATGAAGCCTGTTCCTTCATAGCACATTGGATAAGATAAACAGAAGTTATCTCTGCAATACCAGTGTTATAGACCTCATGTAGAGTTGCACGTCCCCTGCGAATAGGCGCATTATCCTGGGATGGCAGGTCATCAAGGATCAGCGATGCTGTATGCATATATTCCAAAGATTTTAGAAGCGGCACAATTGCCGATGGATCTAACTCATATTCTCTGACTCCCATCATCCAAGTCACAATGGGTCTTAACCTTTTCCCATCACCTTCGAGGCTATAATTAGCCGCATCATTGATTGTATCCTGCATTAAAAAATCCGTGTCCTCTTTATAAATAGGCAGGCATTGATTAATCTCCTGGCGTACGGCCTTGATCATGTTTGAAAAGTCTCTTTCTTCCTGACGATCCTTTTTCAAATTGTTTAGGATATGATCACGAAGCAGTTTATCAAAGAAATCTACATCATCTGCTTTCTGAACCATTTTTTGAATGAAATGATTGAATTTGGGCATATCTGCTGTTAACAGATTCATCAGATCCTTATATTTCTTAGTACCCAATCGTTCTTTATTTCTTTTTAGTCCATTAATCGCTCGATCCAATATCACTTCACAGGCGTTAGGGTCAGACTTATACACATGATGAATCAGGTTAAAAATGACTGTCCAATATAATTCAAATGGATTGATAAGATCGGGACGCTTATCATGATAGGTTATATAATACGTATAAGGAGTAACCGCACCTGCCTCCATATCATCGAACAAATCAGCAAAATCATCAGCCAGTTGATTATAGATTCCATAATAAAAGGTGTGCTTGTTAAACTCCTCATCCTCAGGAGCACTAATAACAGAACGAACAATTAATCGTGAGGAAGAAGATTTTAAAATGATCGGAACGTATAGCTCTTCATTTGTATAGTTCTCGTTTGTTAATTCTTTAACTCGGTCTACTTCCTGTGAATGAAAAAATACATATGCCTGTTCGAAAAATACTTTTATGGTTTCTGGCCTTTGGCAAGCTTTAATATACTGAAAAGCTTCTTTAAGTTCAGAATGAATAGGTCGAATGACCGTTTCATTTTCCCCACGCCATTCGTCTATTTCTGGAACTGTCCCACTAATCAGCGTAGTTCTTATGATATCTGAAAACTGTTTTTTCTCCTGAATAGATAAAATGCTAGCATCCAGCAAATCATCAATAAACGGATAGGTCAGTCCATAGGAATACCCTAGTCGGATTGCTTCATCAAGCTTTTGTGCCCGTTCCTCAGGGAGAATAGCAGGACTCATTTCTTCCATAACATGCATCATAACCCCGGCAATGATTTTAATTAATTTCCGTTGTGCATTCTCAGCATCCATCCCATTCGGTATAGAGGATGATACTGTTTTCAGCTTGTCGAATAACCAAATGACTGAAGACTCAATATGTTCCTTTTGACCCCATCTGTACAAACCCGGCATGCTAAACAAATCGATTTCGCCAACTTCATCCGTTTTATCTTGAACGAGTTGAGAGATCAGCTTGTCTACGACTTGTTTGATTTTATTTTGTGTTTCAGGCAAGTCCAAAGCTTTACCCAAATCCCTCAGATAGATGTACGAGATACTTCGATGAAGATACTGTTCCAATTTCCCCTTCGAATTCAACCAGCGTAAATACTGATGATACTCCTTATTGGTTGGTTTTCTTTTTTTATGCGAAAAAAGGGAGGCTAAGGATTGATGACGAACATGGTTCTGCTGCCACGATTCCATATCTTTCATTAATGTATCCATATAGGTCTTCTCTATCACCTGGGCGTGTAAAGATTTAAAATACTTTTCAGCCTTCTCTTCAGCCGATGCATAACATATATCGCTATTAATGATGACCTTCTCTTTCATAAGCTCCATTACCTCTTGTTTTCTTTTGGATATACAATCATTCTCCAATTCGATACTTCAAAAGTAACATCTTTATAACGAGAATGCTAAAAATAAACGAATTGTATTTTTTACCTACTTGTTATTCAAAGTAAATTCTTCTCATTAATATGAATAAATTTTGTTCATATATTCTCTCAAAGCAAGACTCCAACATCATTAAATAGAAAAATCCTCCTTCAATTAATTTGAGGGAGGATTTCTAGCGTACTTTTATAAATAGCATTTAATTGATTTTTCAATCCAATAGGTAAAGACCGTATTGGGGCATCTTTTTTCAAACAGCTTCATACTTAAATACATATCGATTCCATCGGAAACATCATGCCATAAATCTGTAAATACAAAATCAAATTGGCCCTTCGCCATCAATTTTTGTGCATATTCAAAAGCATCCGCTTTAATGATCTTGATCTTTTGACTATTTTTGAATTGTGGCAATATATAGGTTTGAAATAGCTTGATCACATCTTCATTCATTTCAACTACAGTGATACTTTCAACATTTTCTTTTTCAGAAACCATATAGGTATAATAGCCAAGACCCAATCCAAAAGTAAGCACATTCCCAAATGCCTGATCAACCGCTTCTTTCATTGTTTCAATTTCGTTCGGCGTAACCGTCATCCATATTCTTTCGTTTTCTAAAATAGCAGGATACTTAAATTCTGTCTCAAAAAAACCAATTTGCGGTATTTGTCTTCCTTCTCTTGTTTTGACGATATCATTGTATACAAATCCTTCAAACGCTTTATACTTTTCATATTTTAATTCACTAGTTCCCAATTTGATGGTGGGAAGCTTGATATTCTTATAATAGGGATTATCATAATATTCATTTGCATCCAGCTTAAAAAACATCCTATTAAAATAATGGTTGAATAGTTCCTTATCTTCCATGTTATCTACAATATCCAAGCCGAAAGCAGCAGCTAATATAACTGCAAAAGCATGTTCATACGATACACCATACTGAATAATCTCATTGATTTCTTCTTTATCAATAAAATCGGGCGCATTATTTAAATAATTGCTTAGCAATGCGAATACTTTTTGATTATCTTCTTTTATTCTATCTTTAGGTTCCATACCTTCACCCATATTCCATAGTTATAAGTAAAATAATAGCGAAAAAAGGAGGGGAGGGCAACGATGATGGAATGAAGCAAATTCGGAAAGATACCTAATCTTGTACAAAAAAAGCTTTGCCGAGTATATCTCCCCTCCACAAAGCTTAATCTACTAAACTAACCTTATTTAGTTAACATTTTATTTAATGACTCCTGGGGTCTTTGGTGCCAGATTCAGCAAGGATTTGAAAGGTAACCTGATGCATATCAATCTCTGAAATTTAATTTATTCTCTCCAAGGAAACATAGCTCCTTAGAGGATAAAGTCATTACTTAATAACTACGTAGTCTAAGTCAACAAGCTTTGCATAGGTGATAATTTGGTCTGTTGTCAGATTGAATGAAACAACCGTATGATGACCGCCACCATTCTCGATCCACGCTTTAACCCCATCTTGGAAGTTTGGCTTAATAGACCAAAGTACACGGGCTACTGGTAGATTTGGTGCTGGAATGGTTGGTTCAAATGCAGATACTTCATTAATTAAAAGTTTATAATGTGTACCAAAGTCAGCCATTGAAACTACGACTCCATCCCCTGCCTTACCATCAAAAACTAAACGGGCCGGATCTTCACGGTCACCAATACCTAATGGAGATACGACAATTTTTGGTTTGTTACAAGCTAAGGTTGGATCTACTTCAAGCATATGTGATTGAAGAGCAGCTTCTTGCCCAACTGCTAATTCATATGTGTAATCTTCCATAAATCCGGTTGATTGATTATGACTCATCACTTTCAGTAAGCGATCCAGTGCTGCAGTCTTCCAATCGCCTTCACCAGCGAAGCCATATCCTTGTGCCATCAAACGTTGGACTGCAAGGCCTGGCAGCTGCTTCATCCCATATAAATCTTCGAAATTAGTTGTAAAGGCATTGTAACCACCCTCATCAAGGAAGCGTTTAATAGCAATTTCATAGCTTACTTGTACCTTTACGCTCTTTTCCCACTCTTCTTTGCTATATGTACCATAATCAAATTCATATAGCTCTGCATACTCAGCTAATAAAGCATCTACTTCTCCTTCCTTCACTTCATTTACATATTGAACAAGATCCCCTATACCAAAGTAGTCTACAGTCCAACCAAATTGAATTTGTGCCTCAACCTTATCCCCTTCTGTAACACCAACATTACGCATGTTATCACCAAAACGAGCCACTTTAATAAGGAAGCTTTCGTTATAGGCAACAGCTACATCCATCCATTCTGCTATTTGCTTTTGAACTTCATTACGTTGCCAGTAACCAACCACCACTTTGTTTTGCTTTTTCAAGCGAGCATTGATAAACCCGTATTCACGGTCTCCATGAGCGGATTGATTCAAGTTCATAAAGTCCATATCTATTGTATCCCAAGGTATACTTTCATTGAATTGCGTTGCCAAGTGGAGCAATGGCTTTTGTAATAGTTTCGTTCCACGAATCCACATTTTTGCAGGCGAAAACGTGTGCATCCAGGTAATGACACCCGCTACTTCATCACGATAGTTCACTTCTTTCATAATGCTGGTAATTTTTTCTGCACTGACAGCTAAATCTTGTAATACAAGCGGGTAAGGTAGAATACCACTTTCATTTAAGGCATCCGTCATCGTTTGGGCATGTGCTTTGACTTCTGCTAATGTCTCTTCTCCGTAAAGATGCTGTGAACCTACTACAAACCAAAATTCTTTTGCTTTTAACATAATAATCCTCTTTTCATTGTTTGATAGTTTGTCTTATTTTTGCCCATAGTAAGCATTTTTCCCATGTTTCCGCAGATAGTGCTTATCTAAAATACGTTGTGGCAACTCTTCGGCAAAATGGTTTAATTCACGCGTAAACAAATTCATCTTGGCAACTTCTTCTAATACCACACTGTTCATAACTGCTGATTTAGCATTTTTTCCCCAAGTAAATGGTCCATGTCCGTGAAGTAAAACACCTGGTATAGCCAATACATCTAACCCACGGTTTTCAAAAGTTTCGATAATTACCTTTCCCGTTTCCACTTCATAGCCACGATCAACTTCCTCTTGAGTTAAGAACCTCGCGCATGGAATAGAACCATAGAATGTATCGGCATGAGTGGTTCCCATCGCCGGAACATCTAAACCTGCTTGAGCCCATATAGTCGCCCAGGTTGAATGGGTATGTACAATCCCGCCAATTTCGGAGTAATGCTTGTATAGGACTGCGTGAGTTGCAGTATCAGATGAAGGATTTAATTCTCCTTCAACCACATTGCCATCTAAATCAACAACGACCATATCACTAGGCATCATCGTTTTATAATCAACACCACTGGGTTTGATCACAAATAAGCCACTATCACGATCGATCGCGCTTACATTTCCCCATGTATATTTCACAAGTTCATGTTTGGGTAATTCTAAATTCGCTTCATACACTTCCTCTTTTAACTTTTCTAACATTTGAAACCCTCCAAACTTCCACTCATAAAATCAAATGATCTACAGCAGTCTGCTCAATGACCAGACCTTTTTTATAACGCTCTATAAATGTTTCAAATCCTTTAACATCAAATTGATCCGGATATATTTCTTGACTATCAACCTTGTCAAAGACCCTTTGATCGAGGAATTCTTCCAGACTTTCGTTATCCTTTTTGTTCATCATGTATGAGGCCAGAATTGCCACTCCCCATGAACCACCATCTCCAGCTGTTGCCATAACGGATACCGGAGCATTAATGGCAGCTGCTACAATTTTTTGACCAACAACAGGAGTTTTGAATAATCCACCATGAGCTAATATTCCATCAATTTCAACACTTTCTTTTTTCGTCATAATGTCCATTCCGATTTTCAAAGCGCTAAAAGCAGTAAAAAGATGTGCCCGCATAAAGTTTGCTAAATTAAACTGACTATCAGGAGATCGGACAAATAGCGGCCTCCCCTCTTCTAATCCCGTAATATTCTCACCGGACAAGTAGCCATAACTTAGCAATCCACCAGCATCCGGATCAGCTTCCAGAGCTTTATTTAACATCACTTCATATAACTGATCCGTTTCAATTTTTTGTCCCATTGCTTCGGAAAATTCACGGAATAGTCTCAGCCAGGCATTCAAATCACTGGAGCAGTTATTTGCATGCACCATAGCTACTGGGCTGCCGTTTGGTGTTGTTACCATATCAATTTCTGGATAAACTGCAGAGAGTTCTTTTTCCAGTACAATCATGGCAAAGACTGATGTTCCTACTGAAATGTTCCCGGTATGTTTTCTCACACTATTTGTGGCAACCATTCCTGTACCGGCATCACCTTCCGGCGGGCAAAACGGAATGCCTGGCTGTAAATTTTGTGATTGATCAAGAATTTTTGCCCCAACTTCAGTCAAAACACCTGCTTGCTCTCCGGCAAGATAAATTTTGGGGAGAATCTCCTTTAAGCTCCAAGGGTAACCATTGGTAATCATTAGTTCGTCAAATTGCTTAACCATCGATGAATGGTAAGTTTGTATTGATTCATCGATTGGAAACATGCCTGAAGCATCTCCAATGCCGATCGCTTTATTTCCTGTCAGTAACCAGTGGATATAGCCTGCCAAAGTGGTAACATAATCAATACGCGGCAAATGTTTCTCTTTATTTAAAATAGCTTGATAAAGATGAGCAATACTCCAACGTTCAGGAATATTGAAACCAAATTTTTCAGTCAATTCTTTTGCTGCTGTACTGGTTGTTGAATTACGCCAAGTACGAAATGGAACTAGTAGCTCACCGGTACGATCAAAAGCCATATATCCATGCATCATGGCAGAAATCCCAATAGAACCAATCGTACGAATGGTCATTCCATAATTTCTTTCAACTTCTTGCTTCATTTCACGATAAGCTGCTTGCAGCCCTGTAATAATATCCACTAAGCTGTACGTCCAAAAACCATCTTCTAATCGGTTTTCCCATTCAAAACTTCCTGATGCGATGGTAACAAAATTATTGTCCATTAATACCGCCTTGATACGTGTAGATCCAAATTCAATTCCTAGCGATGTTTCTCCCTCGGTGATCGTCTCTTGAATAGTTGCTTTGTTTGTTTTCATATAAACCCCCATTCTGATAGCGGTTTCAATATTTACAGAAAAATGATTGCGCTTTCTTTCTACTTAGCCCAATTATATTTATTTGTACGTACAATTGTCAAACAATATGAAATTAGTACATACAAATTTCATAATTTTAATCCTTTTATACTAGTAGCCCCCTGAAAAACTAATATTAGTTTTCCTGATAACTATAAGAGAAACTAAAGATTTTACGATTAAATTGGGTTTTAAATTACTTGTTTAATTTCTCTCTAATACCAAGTAAAATATGTACATACAACTATTTCGAATAGATCGGATAGGGATCAAGCAACTTTGAAGGAAGTGGGCAATCATGAAACCAAAATATCAAGTCATCATCGATGATATAAAAAGCAAGATTCTTTCAGAAGATTACAGTGTTGGTGAACAAATCCCTACAGAAGCTGCCCTCCAAGAAATATACGAGGTGAGCCGACAAACCGTTCGTAAAGCCATTTTAGAGCTATCAAATGAGGGATTCCTAAGGAGTGAAAAAGGTTCTGGCACTTATGTCAGTAACCAGTACCAAATAAAATCAGGTGGCCACTCCAACACAAAAACAATTGGGGTCATTACAACTTATATCTCTGATTACATTTTCCCCTCCATTATTCGTGGAATCGAAGGAAGATTAAAAGAAGAGAATTATTCATTGCTATTAGCCAGTACGAATAATGATGTTGAACAAGAAAAAAAAGCGTTGGAAATGATGTTGTCTTTTGGCGTGGATGGTTTGATCATAGAGCCTACGAAAAGCAATTTATATAACCCTAATATTTCATACTACTTATCATTTAAAGAACAAGAGGTTCCTTTTATCATGATCAATGCTTACTATGAGGAATTAAGCGTTCCTTTTCTTTGTCTTGATGATGTTCAGTCCAGTTACCTTGCAACAAAGGAATTAATTTCAAAAGGACATACCGAAATCGGTCTCATATCAAAATCAGATGATTTACAAGGAAAGTATCGAATGAAGGGATATATAAAAGCACTCGGAGAAGCAAAATTAGGATTTCGTCCTGAGCATGTGCTTACATTCGATACAGAAACAAAGCCGCTATTATCCACTAATTTGAGGAAGTACCTAACAGAAAATAGTGATTTGTTAACAGCTATTGTTTGCTATAACGACGAAGTCGGTTTAGAAGTAGCAAATGTTTGCAAACAACTGGATATATCCATTCCGGATAAATTATCGATTATTGGGCAAGACAATTCCTATATGGCCCAAAACGCTACGATTGCTCTGACAACCTTAACACACCCGCAAGAACAAATGGGACGTGATGCGGCTGATTGGGTTATTAAGAAATTACAAGGAAAAAAGGATTTACCCAATGAAACCTATTATCAACCCATGTTAATTAAAGGAGAAACAGTAAAAGAGTTAAAAGTATAATGGACATAATGGTACCTATACTTCAGTTCATCTAGCATTACTTACACAAACAAAAAGCCCAGTTTATGCTCTTCTAAGATGAGCATAAACTGGGCTTTTACTCTTTTATTCCTACTTATGATTTATCCTTTGAGACTGCCAATTTAGATCTTACTACCAGTTGGCTACTTCTACCTCTGCTTTTAACCACTTTTCCCAAAGGGGATCGTTAATTTTAAGTAAACTTAATGATATGCCTTTCATATCTAAGGACGTTAAATGGTTTCCAACTTTCACAAATCTAATATCTAAGTCTTCGAGTTCGCATAAACGTCGGATGTCATTGGTAAAGATGTACTGTTCCATTAACGGTGTTGCCCCTAATCCATTCACCAGAATGGCAAATTGCTCCCCTTTTTTCCAACGATAAATACTTTTTAGTTTATTCATCAGCTCTATCGCCAATATTTCAGAGGAATGAAATACCTCTTTTCGGTATCCTTTTTCTCCATGAATCCCAATACCATAAAAGACTTCATTGTCCTGCAATATAAATGAGCTTCTTTCTTGGTCAGGATGGTTTACCGGTGAAAATGCAACACCCAATGTATGTAAATGGCTAACGACAGACTGACCAATATCTGTTAATTGATTTAGAGAATAGCCTTCACGCGCAGCAGCCCCTAAAATTTTATGGACGAAAACGGTACCGGCAACGCCTCGTTTCCGCTTATTAAAGGAATCATCGTCTTCAATGGAAACGTCATCACTTACAATGACATGATCCACAGTCCAGCCCTCTTTTTTGGCAATGGATTCAGCCATCAGGAAACTATCCAAATCAGCTTTAAAATTTTTAATTATGAGCAGGACACCCTTATTTTTATCAACCATTCGAATGGCAGCTACTATTTGTTCAGTCGTTGGCGGAGTGAAAATCTGCCCATTAACCGTAATCGAGAGCATTCCTTTCCCTACATAGCCGTAATGTGCCGGTTCGTGTCCGCTGCCGCCACCGCTAATGATGACAACATCTTCTCGCATTTCTGTCAGGTCTCTCCGATAAACAAGATCATGTTCGGTCTCATAAATAATCCTTTCTTTATGTTCAAAACAAAATCCAGCTAACATATCCCTTACCACATGCTGAGCATCATTGATTATTTTTTTCATTTTTATTTCCTCTCGCTGCTCATTCCTGCAAAAATGGCAGTAATTGATCATTTATCATATTTTTCATCAAGGACGACATCGTAGATAAATCGACCTTGCAATCATTCTCAATCCACTCTTTTATTATTCCTACAAACCCATGGCTATAAAAAGAAGCCATTAATCGTTTCCTTTCATCAGAAACGATTATATTACTTCCCTCCAAACGTTTGGTAATAATTTCGAGATACAAATTCTTTGTGTGTTCAAATAAATACTCATTAAATGAATTTTGTTCTTCTACTTTAAATGCATTTTGATAGAAGCGCCGATTCTGACTGAAGTATTCCAATAACAAATTAAAGATATTCTCCCACTTTTCATATCCAATAAAGTCCGTAATGTTTTCTTTCGTTTCTTCTTTATAAATCCAGCCAAGCAATTCATATTTATCTTGAAAATGATAATAAAATGTTTGTCTTCGTATCTCACAGTTTACCATAATATCACTTACTGAGATTTTGTTAAAAGGCTCGGTTTCCATTAATTCTTTTAAAGATTTTGCAATTATTTTTTTTGTGATAATCGATGAGGTCATAGATACCTTCCCTATTAAAATTGTAATTCAATTATACATAAATGATATATTTACGGCTATTTTGACAAATCCGGGTTATTGTCCGTTTACTTTAAAACGCTTACATTATATTGTTAATAGCATGAATAAATTTAGCAAGACTACCATTTTTTAATAAGAATAGGAGGCAATACAAGTGAAAAAGATTATAAACAAACCCGAGAATCTCGTCATGGAGATGGCAAATGGACTAATCATGGCACACCCTGAACTCGAGTTTCTTAAAAACTATAAAATCATTAAGAAACGAGTAATTAATGAAAACAAAGTGAGCCTGATCAGCGGTGGGGGCAGTGGGCATGAACCTGCACATGCAGGATTCGTTGGGAAAGGAATGCTCGATGCTGCAGTCTGTGGGGATGTATTTGCTTCTCCATCTCAAATACAAGTGTATCAAGGAATCAAAGCAGCTGCCGGCCAAAAGGGAGTTCTGATGATTATCAAAAATTACAGCGGTGACATCATGAACTTTAAAAATGGGGCTGCATTGGCTATAGAGGATGGTATTCAAGTAGAATATGTCCGGGTTGCAGACGATATCGCGGTAGAAGACAGTCTGTACTCTGTAGGGCGCCGTGGCGTAGCCGGAACTGTACTGGTTCATAAAATCGCTGGAGCAGCTGCTGAAGAAGGCAGAGACCTTATGCAAGTGAAAGAAGTTGCAGAAAAAGCTGCTGAAAATGTAAAAAGCATTGGGGCAGCTCTCACTTCCTGTACCGTACCAGCTAAAGGAACTCCTACATTTAAATTAGGAGAAAACGAGATTGAATACGGTGTCGGCATTCATGGAGAACCCGGAATTAGAAGAGAAAAAATGATTTCTGCAGATGAGCTGGCAGGACAAATGATCAATGATCTTCTAAAGGATTTTGGAATAGATGGGGATGAATTAACTGAAATAGCTGTTCTTGTAAATGGCTTTGGAGGTACTCCACTTCAAGAACTCTATCTATTTAACAATTCCGTTATAAGAGAAATGAATAAAAGAAATATTCCTGTTTATCGAACCTTTGTCGGCAATTATATGACAAGTATTGATATGGCAGGAGTATCCCTAACCATCATGAAACTAGATGATGAGCTAAGAACATTGTTATCAAGCGAATGCTCTGCTCCTGCATTTAAAGTAGATGGGCCTGTTGAAATTGTTCAGTATACCGACCCTATTGAAGAACTCGAAGAAAAGACCGTTTCATTCGATACAGAGACAATCGAAGAACATGCTGTAATCCAAGAGAATGTAATTACCCTAGAGAACATCATCTACCTTATTGATAAAATGAGTGAAGTCATTATTCGAAATGAGGTACCATTCTGTGAACTTGACTCCCATGCTGGGGATGGAGACTTTGGTATGAGTGTGGCTAAAGGATTCAAGCAATTAAAGCGTGAATGGAGCTCTATCTTAAATCAGGAACCATTAACAATCGGGAATTTTCTGGATGCATGCTCGATAGTCATCATGGAATATTGCGGAGGTGCGTCCGGTCCAATTTGGGGTTCTGCATTCCGTGCAGCAAGCAAAGCCGTTGGCGATAAAAATCAGTTATCCATCGAGGAGTTTGCTAATCTACTGCAGGCAGCTGTCAAAGGAATACAAGTGACTGGAGAACGTTCCTTTGGAAGAGGTGCAGTCGTAGGGGATAAAACTCTGATCGACGCCTTAGTTCCATGTGCTGACATTTGGTCTGAATGTGCAAAATCCGGTATAGACTTTAAAACTGCATTTGAAAAAGGGGCAGCAGCTGCCGTTGAAGGAGCTAAATATACAGAAACGATTGTTGCGCGCATGGGACGTGCTGGTACAGTCGGTGAAAGAAGCCTGGGTTATCCTGATGCTGGAGCCTATGGGCTCGGCGTTATTTTCACAGAGCTCTCTCGCAGTCTAAGATAAACCTTATCTATAATGCTTATTACTGAATCAACCTAAAGGGCTGCAAAGTTTGCAGCTCTTTTCTATTATTTAGACAGGACTGTTGCATATGACTAAAAACAAACAGCTTATCTGCTGTTGATCCACTAAAGCCCCTGATCAGTTAACATTTGCTAAGTCCTCTTTTACTTCATTGTTTTATCTTTTAGGGCAGCTAAGAATTTAGTTCTCCCTTTTTTTCAAAAGTTGCAAACTCCCTTTTTTCTGTTCCCTAAAATCCTCTAACCGTCTAGGAACATTAGTTACTCCGTGATATCTTGCATAAAATTCTTCCCACGGTTTTCCATCCAATCGATAATATTTTTCCAGTATATCTATATAAGTAAACAATGCCTGTTCCACCACAATTTCAGATAAATCATACTCGCTTGGCAATTCCATATCCAATTTTTCGCATAACAATTTTTGTATTCTCTTTGCATACTTTATCTGTCCTACGGATACATCAAGATTCTCATATTCCTCTTTAATGCTCACAATCATTTAATTCCTTTCTGATTAGTAATTCGCTACAATTAATAACCTAATTATAATTAAAAGTATATAATCGACAATAGCTTCTATTATATTAAGATAATTTGCAATTTATTTTCTATTTTTATTCTTGACTATATGTATGAACTTTATTTCATTTATATTGTTTAGTACTAAAAATACTAATTCCAGATACAACACAGAGCAATAACAGTAATAATAATCCAATCCAATGTAAGCCATATTTCTCCACCATCAACAATATCAGGGCTTAAACCATACTCATCTACAAAAATCCCAAAATAATTTAAGTGAAATAAGTAATGAAAAAAAATTAACACGAATACAGTAATTTCGTTTTCCCACTGTAAAATCCCCTTTTTATCTATCACAGAGATTCCCCCTTATAAAATTCCCTTTAAATAGCCACACACCACTCTAAAACTCTGGCAAACAGAAATTTTTCCATCTATAAAAAGTCTTCCATTCAAAAAAGAAAATAAGTCAGTTCAGGAAACACTATTCATGATAAATAAATATACTATCGCAAATACAAAGGCTACAACCATCATCAAAATACCTTGAGCTTTTAATAGAATGTTCATTATAGGCACTTGTTTATTTGAAGAATATTCTTTAGCAAATAAGAGATTTAATGGGATACAAAATAGGGAAAAACAAAAACCGACACTCCAGCAGATTAAAACAAATTGAAAGAAGAGTGGCAGATTCGTTTCAGAAAAAATAATGATTATACTAAATAAAGGAACACCACACCAAAATCCAAATGTAAGAAACAATATCATTAACGCGGCAAGAAAAATAAATATATTTTTCTTTATTGAATGAAAATAGATTTTCACTTTTATCCCTCCTAAGAAAAAGCACCTTTATTTCACCATATGTTCCAATACAGGTTGTTTAATGCCTAAAAGAAAAGGATTAGAATGTTGAAATAATCGGGGAGAGCGCTCAACCTACCTTTATTTTACATTATTTAATTCAGTAGCAATAACCATAAAAAAAGTAATCTTTAGACCAAATAAAAACGCAAAGGCAGTTAATACCTTTGCGTTCACTTAGGTTCTCTAGCAGTGGATTATTTCACAATTAAAGCAGGACAGGTAACCCGTTTTATGACTTTGTGGCTGACGCTTCCCAATACCATTTCTTGAAGACTATTTAATCCGCGGCTGCCAATCACGACAAGATCAACAGATTTTTCATTAGCATAACGGATAATCTCAGGACCAGGGGTTCCTTTTAAAATAGTTATTTTGATTTTCACGTTGGCTTCTTTGATCAGCTTTTCAATAGCAGCAAGCTTAGCACGGCGTTTAAGTTCTAAGCTTTCAGCTGAGTTTGCATGCAAAACCTCATTTTTAGCCTTATTAAAATCAATCACATAAACAACCTCTATTAATGAATCGGCTGTTGCACCAGCCAATTTCACAGCCTCATGCGCCGCTCTCAACGAATTTTTAGAACCATCAGCTGCCAATAAAATATGTTTATACATTATTTACCCTCCTTAATGTCCACTTGATAATTCCCAAAGCTTGTTATACAGTTGCTTACTTGTTGGATTCATCCCTTTGAGTGTAACCGCTACATCTTGCTCTTCCAGTTTATTCACTACCTTTACAATCGATCCAACCGCTGATTCATCCCAAAGATGACTGCTTGAGAGATCAATCGTAACTTCTTTTTCATCCACATTCTCAAATGCCTGGACAAAATGTTGTGTAGAGGCAAAGAATAATGGACCTTCCACGATATATACAGAGCCTTCCTTATGCACGTTTACTTTCGAAATTCTGCCAACGAAGAAAAGAGCACTAAGAACAACTCCAATCACAACACCAATTGCCAGGTTATCTGTATAAACCACAATTCCTACAGTAAGTACCATGACAATTGCCTCTGTACGAGGGGCAGTAACCATATATTTGAATGATCCCCAATCAAATGTCCCAATACTAACCATAATCATAATCCCAACCAGGACTGGCATTGGTATTTTAACCACTAAATCCCCAAGGACAATAATGAGGAACATCAAAAACAAGCCTGCTACAAGAGTAGATAAACGTCCTCTTCCTCCTGATTTCACATTAATAACCGATTGACCGATCATCGCACAACCAGCCATACCTCCAAAGAATCCATTGATAAAATTAGCGATTCCCTGCCCGCATGCTTCACGAGTTTTATTGCTTTTCGTATCAGTCATATCATCTACAATTTGTGCAGTCAGCAAAGATTCCATCAACCCAACGATTGAGAGCGCAATGGCATAGGGTAAGATGATTTGAAGCGTTTCTAAGTTAATTGGTACGTTAGGCAATAGGAATGACGGAAGACTTTGAGTGATAGTTCCTAAATCTCCAATTGTCTTCATATTCGCACCGGACCAAAGGGCCGCAATAGTTAATAGAATAATAGCAATTAGGGGAGCTGGTATCGCCTTAAAAAACCTTGGTACCGTGTAAACAATCAGAAGAGTCAGAGCAACATATAAATAGGTAATCCATCCCCCACCCCATATATGTGGAACTTGAGCCATAAATATCAGGATGGCGAGAGAATTCACAAAACCAATCATGACAGAATTAGGAATAAAGCGCATCAGCTTAGCAATTCCCAGTACCCCAAATAAGATTTGGATAATACCGGTTAGAATAGTGGCTGCCAATAAATAATCTAATCCATGATCTGCAACCAAATCGCCCATTACAAGCGCCATAGCCCCTGTTGCTGCGGATATCATCGCTGGTCTGCCACCAACAAATGCAATAATGACAGCGATACAAAATGATGCATATAATCCAACCATAGGATCGACGCCCGCAATAATCGAGAAAGCGATCGCTTCTGGTATTAATGCCAGTGCTACAACAATCCCCGATAATATATCTCCTCGTATATTACCGAACCATTGTGTTTTTAAAGATTGCATATTTTAACCCCTTTCGTTATAGTACATATAAACGTCCCATAATCAGACTGTTTTGGGACAACATTCCTTATCTTATCACGTGTATTCCCAAAAAGGAAATGTTTTGGGAAAGCGAGGAGAAAACATGATATATGGTTACAAACGCCCTATTGTGGGTGATGAAGATATGAAAAAACAATTGATCAATATTAAATATGATTCGTTATTTATAGAGGGTCATCCTTATGCTAAAAACCGCAGTCAACTGGAAGAATTGTTCATGCACCTACAATCTGGAGACCAACTCATTGTCCAGAGCCTTGTTGTTTTAGCAGATTCGTTGCACCAATTAGTTGACGTTCTGCGTATTGCAGATAAAGACAATGTTGAAATGATTTTTTTGGAGGAGAACCTAACAAACCGTACCATGCCAAAAATGGATTTTTCCCATTTGGCTGCCTTCTTTGCTGAGCTACAATCACAATGTTTACGCCATAGTACAACCTTTGGCTTACAAGGGGCCAAAGAGCAAGGCAAAATGATTGGACGCCCCAAAAAATCGAATGAGAGTTTAGAGCAAGCTTTTCAAATGTACGAAAGTAAACAATATACATTACAGGACATTAAAGAAAAAACAGGGATTAGTAAATCCACATTGTATCGCTATATAGATGCCATGAATCAGTAAATGTAAAACAACATCTCATTGATTCAAAAAGAATGCTCGTAAGCCACCAATATAAGATCCAGAGAGATTGAGACTCCCTGGGTTTTTTACTCTAATGAATTTAGGTATGCTTTTCACTAAAAAATTACCTATCATCTAATAGATCAATTAATTAATGCCAGTAAGGAACGTCCTTATATGAACTAACCACACATTTAACCACTCTTTACTATCTTAAATTAACAGTTTTTCTTCTCCGGAATATCAGCACCTCCTAAATCAATGAAACTTGATAACCAGATTTCCTTTCTTGATTTACTCTCCCATTAATTTACTTCCTCTTTCATCTGTTTATTTTTAAATTTGACCTTATGAATCTTCCTCTTTTTTTGTTTTTGAACACACATAATATAAATAACAAATGAAAAACAGCCCCTAAGAAGGAGCTGCATTCTATATTGATTGCTTCTATAAAAAGAAACGTTTCTTACTTATAAAACCCTGCTAATGGACTCAGAGATTATTTCTCTTTACAATCTTCATAACAAATGGTAAATGATCATAGATTAAACATCTGTTTTTTTCTTTAATGGTTTAGGTTTGATATTTAGGCCAAGCTCCTTTTTCTCTTTTGCTAAAGATCGATAAAGAGAGATCATCATTAACACTATAATAATAGAGAATGGAAAAGCCGCTATAATTAGTGAATTTTGAAGCGCCTGTAACCCGCCGCTATATAAAAGAATTAGCGCAATAGCCGATTGTGCAACTCCCCATGTTAGTTTTACGGAATTTGGAGGTGTGAGAGAACCGTATGTGGTTTGCATTCCCAACACAAATGTAGCTGAATCCGCAGATGTAATAAAAAATGTAGATATGAGCGTAATCACAATTATCGAAAGAATAGTAGACCATGGCAATTCACTCAAGACTGCAAATAAGACCTCTTCCGTGGCAAAGCCTGTTAAATCAATATTCCCTGCACTTTGGACATCAATTGCAGAAGTACCAAAAACAGAGAACCATATAAAGCTCACGAGAGCAGGCAGCAATAAAACACCGGTGATAAATTCTCGAATTGTCCTGCCTTTTGACACACGAGCTATAAATATACCGACAAAAGGAGACCATGAAATCCACCATGCCCAATAGAAAATGGTCCAACCGTTTATCCATGAACGATGTTCCTCATTAAGAGGAGCAATCCGGAAACTCATTTGAACAATATTTTGTATATATCCACCAATTGTATCGGTAAACATATTTAATGTCAGGATGGTTGGCCCTGCAATAAATATTAAAATAAGTAACACAAGAGCCAAACCGATATTTGCATTACTTAAATATTTGATTCCTTTTCCTAAGCCAGACCAAGCTGAAATCATAAACAGTACTGTAACCACAGCTACTATTATAAATTGGATAGTAAAGTTTTTTGGAATTCCGAATAAGTATGATAAACCACCATTAATTTGAACTGCTCCAAACCCGAGAGTGGTTGCAACCCCAATGACTGTAGCAAAAACTGCTAGTACATCAACAACCGTCCCCAGTGGCCCTTCCATTCGCTTTCCAAATATCGGTTTTAAAGTTGCCGAAATTAAACCCGGCTCATTTTTTCGGAACTGAAAGTAAGCCAATACAAGGGCTACTATCGCATATATTCCCCATGCATGAAGTCCCCAATGAAAAAACGTATACCTCATAGCCTCTTTTTGTGCCTCAGGTGTACCTCCTTCAGCCAACGGAGGAGTTAAGAAATGCGATAACGGTTCTGCTGCTCCCCAGAACACAAGGCCGATTCCCATTCCTGCACTAAATAGCATGGCAAACCAGGTACCCTTCGAAAACTCAGGCTTGTCCTCAGGCTTACCCAGCTTTATAGCACCAACCGGGCTAAATATAAGATAAACACAGAAAACTACAATGATCGTAACTAATATCAAATAATACCAGCCGAAGGAATTCGTAAGAAATGACTGAAAGTTTGCTGTTGCTTTTTCAAAGCTTTCTGGAGCTAACACACCATATAAAAGAGCTGCCAACACAATCCCTAAAGTAATCCAAAAAACGTTCGATACTTTTTTCATCAAATGTTCCTTTCTTTTAAATCTGTATTTCTAATCCCAAGTTTTTACATCATACATCAAACTGTTTAGAACCAACAGCAGTTTTTAGGTAAACCAGCATTCAACCTCTCAGTTTATACGCGCATCCAATCTATCAAAAGATAAGTTGAAATTGTGTTACCTAAACATAACGCAGTAGTTATAGTAAATTATTAATCTATTACCTTCTAAATACATTACAGGGTAGACAATAACTAAATTTAACTCTTTATCAGACAGATACCTTACTAGGATGAGGTTCAGTTACTGTTATCTGTTAGATGATTATTAGAGACCACGTATCATCCAGTACTTGCAGACAGAAAATCGTTCTTCTCTGCATCTATGCCCATCCGTGAGACATAAGCAGACTCGTCAAAGGAATACAAAGGTATATCCTACTACTCAGAATGCTAGATCTTAGTGCTTCTACCCTAAACAATTTTATTAAATGGATACAAATTCAAGATAAACTACCCAATCTACACATAAAACAATATTCCTTATATTATTCTAGTATAAACATTCACAAAACTCTAATTCAAATATTTAGGGCTGGTTCATACTAAACTAAATATAATTTGTTTGGTTACAAAATAATTAAAAATACCTAACCCACAGATCCTTCAGTTTAGTTATTGCATATACAAAAGAACTTTGCATCTGTACAGTATCCCAAAGCTAAAAGAAAAAAACTAATTCATAGGATGTTTCTCCACAGCGAAACAATTTTAAAACAAGAGAAGTACATAGGGGAAAATTAGTATGTAGAGTTAAAACGAAACAAAAAAGAAACAATTACTAGAATAATAAATGCATTAAGCAAAAATAGGCTGGCTTAAGTTCAGTACAATACCAAACTCAAACCAGCCAATCTGCTTCATAATAAAAACACTCACTTTATGGGATCACTACCAGAGTTCCTTTTTATCATCACCTTTCTTTAGCAATGTACAATCATCAAATTTAACCCTTAGATATATTTATTAGACACCAAAAATACACATAACTTTTCACGTAACTAGCTTACTATTCATGTTGATATCTTACTTTTTCCTTTGCCCATTCTGCGGACACGATTTACGCCACCTATCAAGGCTGGTATTAAGATAGGCAACATTACAAAGCTTAATAAATAAAAGTAGTCCAAGAATCACAATCATTGCCACTTGATGATTTCATGTCCGTCTGTTTCTCTTTTTCATTTATGTTGAACTTTATATGGAGTGGGAGAGAACTAAATAGATAATGTCTCATACATACAGATGAGCTGCACATTCTTTTTCTTTTTATCCTGTAGCAGAGGGTTGATTGGCATTAGAGATGAATGGAAGTGGGTACTTTCCTGCTGGATCATGAGGAATGAAAACTGAAAAAAGCCCGGATTCGTATCGGATGGAACCTAGGGAGATATTGAAAAAGACCCAAAAATTCGGAAAACTTTATTTTGTATAGGAAAACTATTTTATGGTTACACCTTCTGTTAAACATTAAAAAATCCTTGCTTTTTCACCCCTTCTCAACCCGCATTCCACCGGTCGAGTTAAAATAAAGTTTTGCTTCGAAACCCCCATTTTGGACTTTTTTTGAATCAAAAATGACCGTTTTTTTTTCCTGTTTTTTCACCGTTTTCTCGGCATATTAAATAAAGTTTTGGGAAAATCACCTGTAGAGAATTTGGAAGGAATCCAGATGGTACAAGGGTTTGAACACGAAAAGACCCCGATTTCGCAAGAGATTATTCATACGAAAACAGGGTCGATTAGCAAATGTTTATTTATGAGGCAACGAGTTTATTAATTGGTTACACCTTCAACATAATCTCTACAACACATTCAACGTGGGAAGTTTGTGGGAACATGTCTACTGGTTGAATATATTTTGGTCTGTATTTTTTGCTTAGGTAGTCCAGATCCTTGGCCAGTGTGGATGGGTTACAGGATACATAGACGATTTTTCTTGGACGTGTTCGCAGAATGGCATCCATTAGCTTTTGATCCAAGCCGCTTCTTGGTGGATCAACGACAACGACATCCGGTCTCCAGCCTTCGCGCAGCCATTTAGGCATGAGGACTTCCGCTTTGCCTACTTCATAGCTGACGTTATCCATGTTATGCTTCTTAGCGTTTTGGATGGCATCTTCAATCGATTCCGGAATGACATCCATCCCACGGACTTCTTTACAATAATCTGCAAGCCATAGTCCAATGGTTCCCACTCCGCAATAAGCATCTACCACTCGTTCATGACCATGAAGGCGGGCTGCTTTTTTCACTTCATCATAGAGCTTCACTGTCTGAACCGGATTCAATTGGAAGAAGGTACGTGCGGATAGCTCATAAGATAGATCGCCGAGTTCTTCTTCAATTGCTTCCTCTCCCCAGAGGTGAATGGTCTTTTCACCGAATACTAGCGGAGTCTGTTCTTTATTCACGTTTTGAACAATTGAAACCACTTCCGGTAAGCGTTTGTTGATTTCTTCAATGATTTGGCGCTTCTTAGGTAGCTTTTCAGAAATGGTGATAATCACTACTTGGACTTGGTCTGATGAGAAACCAACACGGGTTACGACTGTTTTAACGATCCCGCTTTTCTTCTTCTCATCATAGGCCGGCAATCCAAATTCCTGCAGGATATCTAGTACCGTACGGGTAACTTTATTTGTCGCATCATGCTGAACGATACAATTTTCGATATTAATCAGATCATGAGTGTTAGCCGCATAAAGACCAGCAATCAGTTCTTGTTTCTCATTGGTACCTACCTGGAATTGATTCTTATTACGATAATTCCATGGATTTTCCATACCAATTGTTGGACGGATATCTACATTGCTGGCATCAAATTTGCTATGACGCTCCAATGATTGAATAACAATATCACGCTTTTCCTTCAATTGTTGGCTATATTCTAAATGCTGCAATTGGCATCCGCCGCAAACGTCATAAACCGGACATGGTGCGTCAACTCGATGCGGTGATGCTTTTTTTATCTTTCTCACAAGACCTTCCGAATACTTCGGATGGACCTTCGTAATCTTTACTTCTACAATTTCATCCGGCAGAGCACCTGGTACAAATACGACTTGGCGTTTATAGTAGCCGACTCCCTCACCATTTATACCAAGGCGTTTAATTGTTAGTAAGATCTCTTGTCCTTCACGGACTAATGTTGCCTGTTCGTTCATCCATATTCCTCCGTTTTTCAATGCTTCTCCATAAGTAAAGCGTGGCGTAGCTTAAATAAGGGTGCCACTCCTTACTGAATTGCTCCATCTCTTCCATTGTTGGCTTTCGTTCTAAGTTATATAGCAACTTAATGGCATTTTGAATACCAATATCTGCTTTTGGAAATAAATTCGGACGGCCAAGGCCAAATAACAGGAAGTTTTCCGCAGTCCACCTGCCGACACCACGAATACTAGTTAATTCTGCTATAATTTCTTCATCCGTCTTTGTGCACAACTCTTCCAACCTGAGTTCACCACTTGCGACTTTTTCTGAAAGACCAATCACATACTCCGCCTTCCTGCCGCTGAATTTCATTCCTTTTAGCTCATCCACCGTCAGAGCAGCAGTTGTTGCTGGGGATGGATAAAACCATACTCCATCCTTTTGAAACCCATAGGTTGTGACAAAATCCTTCGTCAATCTCTGGGCAAACGTCATATTTAGCTGCTGGTGAATAATGTTTTTTACGAGGCAGCTGTATAGATCAAATTCCAAAATAAGCGGGGTTCCACGATGGAGAGTAAAAATGTCCTTTAGTTCTGTCCCTCCAAAATGGGCATGTATATCAGAAAGTGGTAGATGCCACTGAAAAATCTCCATTAAACGATTGGTAGCTAGTGTCTGTTCCTCTTTTCCGGTAATCACAAAAGCCGGTTCATCGACATTCCCAATCGCTTGAACGGTATATACATTCGGCTTTCCGTGAATCAGTAAGGGGACATGAATCAATCGATTACGGTAATCTATTTCATACAAAGGATCAAGACCGATCCTTTCCAATACAAGGTCAAAATCATAGGGAGCTTCTACATGGATGGTTTCTTTCCACATCACTATCACTCCTTTGCAGACTAGTCCCGTTATTATAACAGGTTTTACTGCGAAATGGGTACATAGGAAAACGGCCCATCAAATCGGAGCCGTATCCATTTTCTTCTTCAATAGCACCGCCTTGATAGCACTATAGCTGATTTCATCAGGAAGCCTTTCTTTTATTGGCTTTAAAAATTCACTATCTGACTGCTCAATAGCCTGCAAAATCTGTTCTTCCTCATCAGGCGAAAAGAAGAATTTCCAATCAAACGGCAATCCTTCCTCTACACAACGGAGCAAGTGGCCTTCAACCGTAATTGGAGACAAGTCTCTCTCCTTTGCTATGTCCTTCAATGTATGCCCTTGTTTATATAATTCGTACGTATCCAAATGTGAATTAGCTGATCCAGCCTTTGCTTTTTTCACTGCCGACTTGTTCTCAACTGCCACCGCAACCGATGCCTCATATTCATTTTCTTTTAAAAATCCACTGATTGCTTCAACAAATCGAACACCATATTTATCAGCCTTTTGGGCACCGACTCCCTTAACTTCAAGGAAGTCATCCGTAGTCTGCGGCAGTTTTACACACATATCATGCAAAGCTTGATCGGAGAAAATTAGATATGGAGGTACTTTTTCCTTACCTGCAATTTGTTTTCGAAGGTCACGCAGTACTTCAAATAAAGGATCATCTTTTGAAATGGTTGCAATACGCACATCTTCTTTTCTCATTACCGTTCGTTTACCGAGCAATACTTCCTTACCGGCAGGCGTTACAAATAAAAGCGGATATTGCCCGCCTGTGATTCCAATCAATTGTTCAGAGGTTAGAAAATCAATAAAATCAGCTACCTCTTTCGTTGATTGACTTTTCATCAGCCCGTAAGTAGATAAAGATTGAAAGTTCTGTTCAAGCAATTTTTTATTGGATGAACCTGTTAACACTTGAGCAATCATTGTTTTTCCAAAACGTTCACCTGTTCTGATCATACAGGATAATACCATTTGCGCATCCTTTGTTACATCCTTGGTGCTTCGTTCATCCAGACAATTAGAGCATCGTCCGCAATCCTCTGCCTCCAATTCACCAAAATAGTGCAGAATATAGGACTGCAGGCAGCCTTGTGTATGGCAATAATCACGCATTTGATAGAGCTTTTGCAGCTCTTGATTTTTATGATTCTCGTCCCCAAAGGATTGATCGATCAAGAAACGCTGAACCTGTACATCCTGCTCAGAATGAAGCAAAATACATACACTCGACAATCCATCACGTCCGGCACGGCCGGCCTCCTGATAATAACTTTCCATATTTTTAGGCATTTGAGCATGAATCACATAACGTACATTTGATTTATCAATCCCCATACCAAACGCATTGGTTGCGATCATGATGGAAATTTCATCGCTCAGAAATCTACTTTGCTCCATGTCGCGTTCAGCACTTGATAGACCCGCATGATACCTACCAACTGCGATGCCTTTTTGCTGCAGGCGCTCATATAGGTGATCCACTGTTTTCCTTGTAGCACAATAAATAATCCCTGATTCTTGTTTATTTTTCTTTACATATGCATCAATATATTTTTGCTTATTTTGTCCCTTTACGACCTGGAAGCTTAAGTTTTCCCGTTCAAAGCCGGTTATGACTGTACGTGATTCTTCAATATTCAGGGACCCGCGTATATCTGCCTGTACCCGCGGAGTAGCGGTTGCAGTCAAGGCCAGAACAACCGGATTTGAATCCAATTGTTCAGCTAATGATTGGATGCGTAAATAACTCGGACGGAAATCATGTCCCCATTGTGATATACAGTGAGCTTCATCGACGGCAATTAATCCAATCGGCAATTGGCGGATTTCTTCTATAAAACCTTGGGATTCAAGTCTTTCTGGTGCGAGATATAAAAGCTTATAAGCACCCTGCTGGATATCATACAAACGATCATTCACTTCACTCGCGGTTAGGGAGCTATTAATGTAGGTTGCGGGAATTCCTGCCTGATCCAGTGAATCTACCTGGTCCTTCATGAGAGAGATTAATGGAGAAATAACGAGGGTAACACCCGGTATCATCATCGCCGGGATTTGATAACAAATCGATTTACCTCCACCTGTTGGCATAATTCCAAGTGTGTCAATCCCTTGTAATACCTGCTCAATAATCCTGGCTTGTCCATCACGAAAATGATCATACCCAAAATACTTTTTTAAAAGAGAGCTCGCTTCTGTAAGCATACATTCCCTCCTCCGTTCATTTATCATTCTACCTTTCATTATAGCTTATCTGCCTCTAACTATTCTAGTAAGGCAGAACTGCAATAAGCGTCGAATCACCCAAAAATTTAATATTACGGTAAAACTGAGCAGCCAATGACCGAAGGCTCCCCTAATGCTACCTGATTCCCTTTATTCCTATTCAAAATGAAACAACTCGAAATGAAGGATATACAGAAACCCCTTTTAATCGGTACTTATCATCATAATACATTACTGGATCATTCCCTATTGGTTCCTATGGGGAAATTGGTGAATTTTATTTAGGAAGGCCAAATAGAGCGAGGAATCTTTCATCCTAAATTAAAAGACAGATAGTACTGAGAATAAACCTTCCGCTCTCTTTACTATCTGTCTTTTTCTATTCTCGATTATAAATAGCAAATACTATCTAATCAGGAGGTTGTGTACACTTAGGAGAATCTTCTTTTATTTCTTTTCACATTTTCATCAAAGAAGAATCTGTAATCCATTGAGTCTATCAACCATTCTTCGCCTTCTCATTATAGATCAGCGTAACTTCATAGGTCTGACCTTGATTTTCAAGTTCAGGAGTTGCGCTCTCATAATAGCAACATGACTTTTTATAAGAGCAATAACTTTAGCCCGCCAAGCATCTGAAAATGAATGATAATTAATATCCACCGATGTATGACTGAATAGTAGTGATGAGTGAATCAAAAAGCATTTCTCCCATAATTAGTATGACAAGAAAAGTGAGTATGTAAGTCAACAAAGTTCCATATACGGCATCCAAGCCTTCACCATGTGAACTTTTTTTATAGAATGTAATAAGTACAGGAACAGCGATATAGACGGATCCAATTAAACCAATTGCCAGGAAATAAACAAATAGACTTACTTCTAAAATGGACAGGACAAGTCCGATAGTGAGTATAAAAACAAAAGGAATAAGCAACAGTCCAAATCTCGAAAACACTTCTTTAAACGTTACATTTACTCGTCCCAATTTGATAGACATAAAAGTAAAAACAGCTACCAATAACATAAATATTGCAAAAGCAAAAAATGGCTTTATGACGACGTCCATAAACGGTAGAGTAATATCAAAAGTTGTTCCCAAACTGAAAGAGCCCAAGCTGCTTATGATTCCTTTTATTCCGAAGTAAATCATTAGCGGTATGAACAAGCAGTATAAAATAAACGTGATAATTGCATAAAGAAAATGTTGATTTTCCATGGAAGCATGCAGACTCGCATATGGTTTTTTCACTACATCCATAAAATAGGTGAGATATTGTTTAGATTGTTCCTTTGTCTTTTTTAAATAATCTTCTGTCTGAGAATCCCCTGTACTTTCATTGGTTTGACCATTAGGTTGTTGCGCAACACTTTCTGGCGCTTCAACCAACCGCGTGCCACAAATTTCGCAAAAATTTCCTCCTTCATTTTCATGACTACAATTTGGACATTTCATCTGATTCTCTCCTTTTCTCTATAGAACTAAAAGTCAGGCTACCTTACACTATTAGTAGGTATTTAGACCTATAAAATATTATATAAATTTTCATCCTCTTTATCACTGCTTTTGAACAAAAAATCAAAAAATTCAAAATAGGTAATCCAGATAAGTAGAGGACAATCTCGGAAATTATTCTGATGTCCTCTCTTCACCATAGTCTTCTAAATGCTAAAAACCGCTCACTAAAACGTAAGCGGTTGGTTTAGGGGGATATCATCAAATTTTTATATCTGATTGTGGCTTTTGTGGTGCCTGTTGTGGTTTTTCACAATTTATATCGTTCAAGCTTTTAAAGGTATATCCTCTCTTTTTTAAATCCGTGATGACTTGGCCCAAAGCTTCTGCATTATCTTTCGATACAGAATGTAGGAGTAATATGGCTCCCGGATGAATTTGGGCCATAATCTGATCATAGGAGTGTTTCCACCCCTGCTGACGATTTACATCCCAGTCCAGGAAGGCAACCGACCATAAAATATGCTTATACCCAAGATTATTAGCTGCCTGGAGCGTACGTTCACTAAAGATTCCACGAGGTGGTCTTATATAGGCCATTTCTTTTTGCCCCGTGATTTCCTCTGTTTTTTTCTTAACCTTATCCAATTCCTCGGCTATTTTCTCATCTGATACCTGTGTAAAGTCTGGATGACCCCAGGAATGGTTACCGATTATATGCCCTTCCTTCGCCATTCTTTTCACAAGAGGTTCGGCTGTATTCAAATAATGCCCTGTTACAAAAAAAGTAGCCGGTACTTTATGTTCCTTCAATACATCCAGCACTTTTTCCGTGTATCCATTTTCATATCCATTATCAAACGTTAAGTAAATCTCTTTCTTGGTTGTGTTTACTTTATAGATCGCTCCATATTTTTCAACAACTGCATTATATTTCGGCCCCGCATCTGCAGGTTGTTCATTCTTACCTTTATTAAATCCCCAATCATACCGAACATTTGAAATCGCCTCCGCGACACCAAAGAATGTACCCGAAAGTATGATGGCGGATAATCCGGTGATAAGCCATTTTTTCACTATTTTCCCTCCTGAATATACATTAATAAGGATAGTTTTAATCAGAGTATGGGAATTTATGCAGCCGTTTAGTTAATGAATTTAGATGTAATAAGGAAATATTCATAAGTAAAAAGGCAAATCCTACGCTTAATAGGATTTGCCTCATAAAAAACTACTTATGCATTCTCCGGATTTGTGTCCGGTCGATTTTGAAAGCTTTGAAACTTTTCTTCGATTGAATCTACGATTTCAATCAGGCGGTCTATATCTTCAATATCCGCTGTTTCAGGCTCTATACGGTCTAATACTTCCATAAATAATTCAAGTCTGTCTTTTAAGTATTTTACTTGTTCATCTTTGTTATAAATTGGTGTTGTCAAAACTAATCCGGCTCCTTTCATGCATAAATATTATCCTAAACGATAGTAACCCAATTCGCAACTAGTCACTTTTATTTTTACCCAAAGAAAGAAGCTTCAACCATTCTCGGCTGAAGCTATAAGATCATGATTTTGCAATTAGTATGGTCGGTTTACAGCTCTAAATTGATAAGAGACATGGTCCTGAATGGGAATCCAAGCTCCAATTCCCTGCGAGGTAACATTTCTTACTACAATTTCACGCTTACTTCCTTTTAACACCAAATAGACTTCACCATACGTGACTTTCCCCTTTTCATTAATAGCAGGCGCATATCCATATAGATAACCCAATCTCATGGGCGGAATATTATATACTCGATCTTTCTTTGTTCCGCCACCAACAACCGTTTCAAACGCTAGTGGAAGTTTTGATTTTTCAGATGCTCTCGCCAGCATCATTTTTTTAATATCCTCGCTGGATGGAACTTTAGCTGTCAATCCACCTCGAACTACTTTTTGCGATTCTTGTACATAATGAATTTGAAAATTCGTATCCCCTCCACGATTATCATAAAAATTTGTATTAATTTTTTGATATTCCCAGTTTGGAGAGGTTTCCATGGATTCATAATTTAAAGCCCATTTCCCTAAATAAACGGTAGCCCGATACCAGAACGCAACAGGATTGTTTCCAATATTGGTTTCATTGAGCATATGAATCAGTTCAGGATTTTCAATTTTAACATTGCTGGAGCCCAGTAATTGTTTGGATAACTCACTTGGCTCGAGCATAGGCGAGTCCTGACTAGGATTCGGATACGTATTTTCTTTAGTAATCGATAGAACGGATTCCGGAATTTTATACTTAGTATCCTCTAACTTAGATTCAGGTCCATCTTTTTGGGCAGCCCAATTATGCTGGGTCGGAATGATGATAAGCATAGCGATCACGACCATAATAAAAGCATTTTTTCTCATGCTTGAAGCTCCTTTCTAACATACAAAAAAGAATGATTGTGCTGTTATTTTCCCTCTTAAGCAAAAAATCTATTCAGAATGCACTTATTCTTTTATCCGCTCTGTTTGATAAAACAGAATCTGATTTCAAAAAGCTATAAGACATTCTTTTACCGTCTCTCTATATTGTTACAGTACACAAACTTTTGTCATACTTTTGTAAAATTTAGAATATTTACAAAAATGATAATTACTGCTATACTGATAACAATATAAAGTAAAGGAGGCGAAATCAACAACTGGAATAACGACGGGGAGGAATGCTTATTGAACCAATCCTCACATAAGAAAACATAAAGGGTAGATTTCGTCATGAATTTAGAAAATCCAAGCAAAAGGATGTGACCTATAGAGCTAACTGACATGACTGTTTTTATGAACGGGAAGACTCCTTAAAAAAGAATACTTAACGTTAGAAAGATTAGAATGTAGTTAGACAGGGCATATGAAGAATCAAATAATAAAAACATAAAAAGACTCTGAATCTTAATTAGATCAGAGTCTTTTTTGATTCATTCTTATAATAAGAAAAAGCCGATTCCCATTACTAAATAGGCAGCAAGTAAGGTGAGTCCTTCAAACCAGTTAGTTTCCCCATCGTTGGTAATGACAATCATTAAAAAGACAGATAGTACCATGGCTACCAGTTCAGGCATTGTGAAAACAAGCGGCATTTGTGTTTCAAATAATAAAGAAATCAGAACTAACACCGGTGCTACGAACATGGCCACCTGTAAAGTGGAACCGACCGCAATTTCAACAGCAATATCCATTTTATTTTTATAGGCAAAAATAATAGCAGATGCATGCTCAGCGGCATTCCCGACAATTGCCACAATAATGACCCCAATAAACAGTTCCGACCATCCGAGCTGATTTCCTACTTCTTCAAATGTGTGTACCAAATTCTCTGACACATAGGCTACTGCCACAGTTGCTAAGGCTAGGACCATAATCGCCCATTTCTTGCTCCACTCTGCTTCTTCAACTTCTTCCTCTAAGACAGTCAACTCATCCTTACGCTGATAAACTCCTCGATGAGTGACCAGCTTAAAGAACAAAGCAGCCAGATATAAGCAGATTAAAATAATAGAAATACCTGCACTCATGACCATTTGGTTGTTTGCCTCCATCTCACCAGCAAACACCTCTGGTATGATAAATGCTACTAAAACTCCAAAGGTCAAAAGCCCAGCATTATGCCTGGCATCAAATACATTAAATTTTTGTCGCTTATATTTAATACCACCTAAGAAAAATGAAGCTCCAGAAACTAATAGTAAATTACCAATAACACTTCCTGTTAAAGAAGCTAATACAATTCCAACCAGTCCTGCTTTTAGTGAAAAAATAGATATAATCAGTTCGACTGCATTACCGAATGTCGCATTTAAAAGTCCGCCGATTCTCGGTCCTGATATGATTGCTAAGCTTTCAGTTGCTCTCCCCATAAAACTTGCTAATGCAATAATCGTCAAACAATAAACAGCAAACATGAACAGGCTAGGCCAGTGTAAAAGAGAGCCCGCCACAGAAACCGGTAGCCCAATGATTAACATCGTTGAAAATATTTTTTGTCCCATCCCCTAAATTCCTTTCCAAACTAAAATATATTCCTTTATTCCCGAAAAAACTTTAGATTACTCCCCTCAATTTTTCTTGCTAAAGTGTACAAACAATTCTAATATGGATTTCAGATAGAGGAGTGATGAGAATGAATTATCAAAAAATCAGGTTTTCCGCACTTATTATTTTGGTTGCTGTTTCAGGTTTCTCACAGGGGATGCTATTACCATTAATCGCTATTATATTTGAACAAGATGGAGTCAGTTCCGGACTAAACGGATTAAATGCTACAGGACTTTATCTTGGAATTTTATTAATCTCACCCTTCATGGAAATCCCTTTGCGAAAATTCGGATATAAACCTCTGATTGTTTTTGGCGGACTGTCTGTCATTATTGCGTTTTTATTATTTCCGATTCTCGATTCCTTTTGGTTCTGGTTTATCCTCCGTATGATCATTGGGATTGGCGATCACACCTTACATTTTACTACTCAAACATGGATTACTGCCTTTACTCCAATAAATCATAGGGGAAGAAACATATCGATTTATGGACTATCTTTCGGGATTGGTTTCGCCGCAGGTCCATTACTGACAAATTTAATTGAAATTAACCGTGCTTTACCCTTTATCGTAGCATCGGCAATCAGCCTTGTTGCTTGGTTGAGTGTCTTTTTATTAAAAAATGAATTTCCGGACGAGGATCTAGAAACCACCAATGTCTTCGGTACTTTACACCGTTTTAAAAAAGTGGCCAAATATGCTTGGGTCGCCTTCTTGCCTCCTTTTGGATATGGGTTTTTGGAAGCCTCTTTAAACGGGAATTTTCCTATTTATGCATTGAGACTTAATATGGATGTCCAACAAGTTTCTATCATCCTCCCCGCTTTTGCAGCAGGTAGTATTATCACTCAAATTCCCTTAGGAATATTAAGTGACTCTTTAGGAAGGAAACGTATCCTTCAATATGTCCTTTTTGGTGGATTTTCTATCTTCTTAACAGCGGCCTTAATTGAACAAACTGTTACGGGATTATTTATATGCTTTTTTATTGCAGGCATGCTCGTTGGTTCTACCTTCTCATTAGGAATCAGTTATATGACCGATTTACTCCCTAAACAACTGCTTCCTGCCGGTAATATTATTTGTGGTGTAGTTTTTAGTCTAGGAAGCATTTCTGGTCCGTTTTTTGGCGGATTGGCCATTCAATATTTGCCAAATGGGAATTTCCTTCTGATCATCAGTATTATTCTATTGCTGATTTTCATTGCTCTTATTAAATTCAAACAAAAATCATATACTACTAACATTCAATCCTCTGTTTAAGCAGAGGATTTTTTAATTGTTTTCAATAGATTAGATACTTCTTCATACCATGAATAAACTAAGTTCCATTTCGCTGTAGCCACCGACTCCTGCGGGAAGTAGAGGAAAGGCTGAGACCTGAGCATGCGTAGCCAAGAAGGCTTCCTCTCCACGGAAAGCGAGTAGCTGTAGTGTAATGTCTTTAAAAGTATCCTTCTCTAACAAACTCATAATAGAAATTTTGTTTTTCACTTTTCTTAAACAATTACCTTAACATATTAGGCTATATATGTTATACTTATACGTAGATAATAATTATTATAAATAAGTATACGAATTATTGCTGTCACAGTATTTGTGGCAGCAAAAGTTATTTTATAAGCTTAATGATTTTGAACATCATTCTCAATTAGAATTAAAAAATAGGTAATAAATGAAATCGATTCTCAATTATGAGGAGGTTAATGACATGGAAACAGTTCTGAATAAAACAAGCATGAAGAATTCACCTAAACCATCCAACAGATGGAAAGAACTGGGTGCTAAACTCACTTCCAATTGGGAGCTTATCGCTGCTGGTTTAAGCGGTATTCTGATTTTATACGGGTGGTTGTTGTCCACAAAGGATTCCGCTGCTGCGTCTGCGTTCGTCTATATCCTGGCATATGTTATCGGCGGTTACGCAAAAGCGAAAGAAGGAATCACGCAAACAATCGAAGAAAAAAAACTGAATGTGGAACTCTTAATGATTTTGGCTGCAATTGGTTCAGCCATCATTGGATATTGGACTGAAGGAGCCATCCTGATTTTCATTTTCTCATTAAGTGGTGCACTTGAAACATACACAATGAATAAAAGCCATAAAGAAATTTCTTCTTTGATGAATTTACAGCCAGAAATGGCCCTAAGGATTATCGATAATATGGAAGAAATCGTTTCAGTATCTTCCTTGCAAGTTGGTGATTTAATTCTTATTAAGCCTGGAGAACGCATTCCTTCTGATGGAGAAATTATATTTGGTGAAACCGCTGTTGATGAAGCGGCTATTACTGGAGAATCGATTCCCGTCAGTAAGCATATTCAAGATGAAGTATTTGCAGGCACGGTCAATGGACATGGAACCATAAAAGTAATAGTTACAAAGCCGAATAGTGAAACTTTGTTCCAAAAAATTATTACACTCGTTCAAAATGCACAAAGTGAAAAATCTCCTTCACAATTATTTATAGAAAAATTTGAGGATATGTATGTAAAAGTGGTTCTAATCGTCGTTGGGATTATGATGTTCCTCCCCCATTTCGTGTTGGGATGGTCCTGGACCGAAACCCTTTATCGTGCAATGGTTTTATTAGTAGTAGCCTCACCATGTGCACTAGTTGCATCCATCATGCCGGCGACTTTATCTGCGATTTCGAACGGCGCTAAAAACGGGATTTTATTCAAAGGCGGTGTCCATCTCGAAACCTTAGGTAATGTTAAAGCCATCGCATTCGATAAAACTGGAACACTTACTCAAGGAAAACCAATTGTAACGGATATTTTAATCCGTGATGATATCGATCGAAAAGAATTTTTACTAAGTGTTGCATCCATTGAACAAAACTCAAATCATCCACTGGGCCAATCCATTGTAAAGTTTGTGGAACAGCACTACCAACAGACGTTGCCACGGGTAGATTCAGAAGAGATATCCGGATATGGTGTTCAAGGATATGCAAACGGACATTACTGGAAAATTGGCAAGAAGGATTTCGTTGGGCATGACGATGCCCTCTCATTTAAAGGTGGGGCTGCAATTGAATTAATGTCTGAGGGAAAAACACTTTCCTACGTACAAGATGAAAAGGGCATAGCCGGAATCATTGCTTTAAAAGATGTCATTCGTGAAGAGACGGCAGTAGCACTGCAAACATTAAAAGAACTAGGTGTATACACTTGTATGCTGACTGGTGATAACGAGCATACTGCACAAGCGATTGCTAAAGAAAGTCAATTATCAGGATTTGTAGCGGGTTGCTTGCCTGAAGACAAAGTAGAAGAGGTTAAGAAGCTAAGAGAGAAGTATACCACTGTTGCTATGGTAGGGGATGGTATTAATGATGCACCCGCTTTAGCTACCGCTTCTGTCGGTATTGCAATGGGTGAAGGCTCTGATGTGGCCCTTGATACAGCGGATATTGTCCTGATGAAAAACGACTTGCCAAAAATAGCTGAGGCCATTCAATTATCTAAACGCATGAATCAAATCATTCGCCAAAATGTAATCTTTTCTATTTCAGTCATTATAATTTTAGTGGTATCAAACTTTTTCCAGGCACTTGACCTACCATTTGGCGTAATCGGTCACGAAGGAAGCACCATTCTTGTCATCCTAAACAGCCTGCGTTTATTAAAATCCAAATAAAAGACGATCTAATTTAGCCTTAGGACCTTGTATACTGGTGGGGAAAACTTATTGGTTTTCTCCACCTTTTTTGTCTTTTTAAAAAAACTGAGGAGGAAGAAGAATAAAGCGCAAATGAATAGATCGACTTAGGAACTTAGCCTAGGACTGAATCCTCTCTTTCTAACCTTCTGAAATTGACAAATAGGCTATTTCTTAAAAATTAGACATAAAAAAGAGGCTGTACAATAAGCACTTAATGGCCTCATTGGACAGTCTCCAATTTTTTATTCAATAGACATTTTAAAGAAAAATTTTTCGCTTGGCTGAACTATCTGTTCATTTAGTAATCAACTGCCAGGTATCCATACTTTAGGGGTGATCGATTGGAGTAGAAAAATCTCTGTTTTCTTCTCTACTCACCTAAATCGTATAACCTCTCCTTTTTCTGGACCAAACTCCATTTATCTCTCCTCCGATAATAATCACAAGCCCGGATATATATAACCAGAGCATTAACACGATTATTCCTCCAAGACTACCATATGTGGAAGAAAAATTAGAGAATGTATTGACGTAGAATGAAAATCCCAGAGATGATACAGCCCATCCAACACTTGCAAAAATGGCTCCCGGCAAAGAGTCTATCCATTTCATCTTCAGATTAGGTCCAAACCAGTACATGATCATAAATACAAAGGTAATCACCGCAATAGAAATTACCCAGCGCAGTATATCATAAACAAAGGATGGTTCAAATCCTAGGAAGTCAAATACAATATTGAGAATGTATTTCCCAAACACAGGCAATAGCAAAGATATTACTACTACCAGGATTAATCCAATCGTTAAAATCAGAGCTAATCCTCTTACTTTAATAAATGATCTGGTTTCCTCAATATCATATGCATGGTTAAGTGCCCGTATAATGGCATTTGTTCCATTCGATGCAGACCAAATCGTAGCCAAGATCCCGAATGATAATAAACCACCGTTTTGTTTAGCCATGATATCCTTTAAACTTGATTCTAATAAATTCGCCGATTCTGCCGGTGCATACGCATGCAAAACCTCCATCAAATCAGCTTGACTAACCGGTAAGAACGGCAATAATGTGATAGTAAATATCAAGAGTGGGAAAATGGAGAGTAAGAAATAATAGGCTAATTGTGCTGCCAGACCTGTTACTTCATCCTCTTTAATTTTATCATATAAATGTCTTGCCATAGACTTATTCACATACTTTTTCGTACCTTCCATCTCTGGACCACCTCTATTCAACTGAGTCATCTTTATTTAGGAGTAGAAGTGGTACCTAAAGCATCAGTTGAAGATGAAGTGCCTTTGGCTTCTGAACCAGAATTTGAATTGCCGGAAGATTTTTTATCCACAAGAACTTCTTTTGTTTCTTTAATCACTCCTGCTACCTGTGGCGGCATTTCTTTCATTTCATCTACTTTCTCAGATATAAAAGAGACGTCCTGCCCAATTTGATCTATGTTTGTACGAATTTTGCCAGACATATCTTTTACATTTTCCACTAATGAATTAGGATCTTTCGCCACCGATTTAACATTGGTCATCATTTTTTGGCCGCCTGTCATCACTGTATTGCGAGTTTTCTTATCTAATAAACTAATCGCAAAACCCGCTGCTGCTCCACCTAAAATGGCCATCCATAGTTTACTTCCCTTTTGATCGCTTCTATTCATCATTATCCCTCCAGAATTAATATTACTTACTTATCTTATATTCATAGATTTACCTATAATGAAGGAATTCTAAACATAAAAATGTCAAATGGAATTTTAATAACTTGACGCAAAACTATTACAAGAATATTCTTAATATTAACAACATACAGATAGGGGTAATTTTAATTGGAAGATTTTTCAAAATATTTAACCATACTCTTAAAATCAATAAGTGATTTTCTTTGGGGTCCGCCACTCTTGATTTTAATTGTTGGAACAGGTATATATTTAACATTTCGAATTGGATTCCTACAAATTAAATTATTGCCTTATTCACTAAAATTGGCGTTCACTAAAAAGCAGGATAAACAATCTGATGGGGACATTTCCCATTTCCAAGCTTTAATGACTGCTCTTGCTGCAACAGTAGGTACAGGCAATATCGTCGGAGTAGCCGCAGCAGTTGTCAGCGGTGGACCGGGAGCCGTCTTCTGGATGTGGGTTGCTGCTTTTTTTGGAATGGCTACGAAATACGGCGAAGCAGTTCTAGCGGTTAAATACAGGGTCATAAATGACAAGGGTGAAATGTCAGGTGGCCCTATGTATTATTTAGAAAAAGGGTTAAAAATGAAATGGCTTGGCGTTGCATTTGCGATATTTGGCGCGATTGCAGCCTTTGGAATCGGAAATATGGTTCAGGCCAATTCAGTGGCTTCAACTGTCCATGATACTTTCTCCATCCCAACCTGGGTAACAGGGATTATCCTGACTATTTTTGCAGCACTTGTTTTGGTCGGGGGAATTAAAAGCATTGGTAAAGTCACTTCCTTTTTTGTGCCTATAATGGCTGCCTTTTATTTAATTTGTGGAATTTTGATTCTCATCTTGAATGCTGAACTGGTTCCAAATGCAATAAAACTTATTTTTACCGATGCTTTCTCTGGTGAGGCAGTAGCTGGTGGTGCAATAGGTACTGTCATCCGATGGGGAGTTGCACGTGGTGTGTTTTCCAATGAAGCCGGTTTGGGTTCAGCACCGATTGCGGCAGCTGCGGCCAAAACGGACTTCCCTGCCCGTCAAGCACTGGTATCGATGACGCAGGTGTTTATAGATACAATTATTATTTGCTCCATAACAGGTATTTCAATAGTTATGGCAGGCCAATATAATAACGGTCTGGAAGGGGCTGAATTAACATCGACTTCCTTTGATTTATTAATGGGCCCTGTTGGTTCCTATGTCGTTTCGATTGGTTTAATTTTCTTCGCCGCTTCCACAATTATTGGATGGGCTTATTATGGCGAGAAATGTTACTCTTACCTATTTAGTGATCGAACGGTTCTAGCCTACCGCATATTTTTTATTTTAGCTGTATTTATTGGTTGCGTAAGCTCTCTTGATCTCGTT
This sequence comes from Pradoshia sp. TA40_28, assembly GCF_059694525.1. Taxonomy (NCBI): domain Bacteria; kingdom Bacillati; phylum Bacillota; class Bacilli; order Caryophanales; family Bacillaceae; genus Pradoshia; species Pradoshia sp. TA40_28. Next base: position 34,139 of record NZ_JCATZO010000009.1, on the reverse strand, counting down.
TGGAGTTTCGCAGATGTTATGAATGCGTTGATGGCTATCCCTAACTTGATAGGTCTCCTTGGGCTTTCAGCAGTTATCATAGCTGAAACAAAAATTATCATCAAAATCATTAACAGTGAAAAACAAAATAAACGTATAAAAACGTTTGAAACTTGAATTTGACAGCAGACGATTTACATGGAATGATATTTTAAGATACGTGTAGAAGGGATGAATGAAGTGGCAGATTTATCAGTTAAATCCACCGAAAATATTAATTATATGATTACAGGCATCCAAGAAAAATTGCAAATGATCAATAGTTCCGCGATGCGACCAGATAGCTTCAAGGAAAGCGCTTATGAAGATTTATTGGAAATATATGAAATGGTCATGTCCAAGGACCGCTTCAGCCCCAGTGAAATGCAAGCAATTGTTGAAGAAATCGGAAATTTAAGAAAGTAAATCTAGTTAAAAAAACTCCTCTGCTATTATTAACAGAGGAGTTTCTTATTATTTGGATAGTAAAGCCAACGATTCCCTATTAAATGCCGGTATATCATCTGGCTGCCTGCTTGTTACTAATTGCTCTCCACAGACAAATACTTCTTCATCATGATAGGTGGCACCAGCATTTTCAATATCCACTTTAATTGATTTGTATCCTGCTACATCTCTTCCTTCCAGCGACTTTGCAGTTATCAATAATTGTGGGCCATGGCAAATTGCAAAGACTGGTTTCTTTGCATCCATAAAAGCTTTCGAGAATGAAACAAATCGATCATCGGCTCTTAAGATGTCAGGAGAGAATCCCCCAGGGATGAATAAGGCATCAAATTCTTCTGCTGTTACCTCATCAATTCCTTTTTGAATTTCTACCTCTTCTTTTCCTTGCTTCCCTTTGACTGTTTGTCCTTTTTCTGTGCCGATGGTTACCACGTCATGCCCAGCTTCCTTATACGCCTTGGCTGGCTCAGTATATTCAACATCTTCAAACATATCTGTTATAACACATGCGATTTTTTTACTCATATAATCAATCTCCTTTATAAAAAGTAGTCGATACCTTTATCTTCTTCCCCAGAAAATTATTCATAAACATCCGCTTTCTACATATAGAAAAACAGTGTGAAATATTCACACTGTCTGAGTGATCCCTTTGTCATTAAACTGTAAACTTTACTAATGAAATCTGCAGTTCCTCTGATCAATCAGTGCTTATCTAATCTCTATCATCAGGGTATTTTACGAGAACCGGCCTACCACCATTCAATTACCCCTCTACATGAATGAAACCTGCACCATTGATCTTCTTGAAATATAAAAATCATGAGAAAGATTAATTACCAATTAATGTTTTACGGGGCATGATAAGAATTTCTACACGTCTGTTTTTCTCTCTGCCACTATCAGTATCATTAGATGATACCGGCTTAAATTCTCCAAAACCTTTTGCACTAAACCATTCAGGGTTTAACTTTTCATTATCTTGTAAAAGCTTCATAAAATTGACGGCCCTCATAACGCTCAATTCCCAGTTTGACTCAAAATCAGCATTACTGATCGGTACATTATCCGTATGCCCACTGATGATAATATTTCTCGGAGGGTCCATCACTAGCAGGTCTGATATTTCCTTAGCAATTTTTTCGTCATTCTCTCTGACCACAGCTATTCCAGAGTCAAATAAAACATTATCCCTAATGGTTAATAACAATCCTTCCTCTGTTAAAGAGGTTTTTAAGTTTTTCTTTAAATGACTATCTTTAATATAGGCATCCATTTTTTCCCGAACTTCCTTCAGTTCTTCCAGCTCTGGACTGGTACTGGTACTGGGCTCCTCTTTTCTCTCCTCTGCTTTCCCGTCAAACTTTTCAGGGTCTGTCTCTGTCATCATCCCCTCAGGCAATGGACTGGGATTTTCAAAAACACCTGTCCCTCCATCTAGTGCTTTATTAAAAGCTCTTGATACTTCAGAAAACTTCTGGGCATCTACAGAGCTTATAGCAAACAGTACAATAAATAGAGCCAATAATAACGTTAATAAATCACTGTATGGGAGCAGCCATGCTTCAGACATATGCTCCTCATGCCGAGACTTCCTTTTTCGCTTGGACATTGTTTCTCATCTCACCTTCCAACCATTTCTTCCTTTCCGCAGCAGGTAAATAAGAAGATAGTTTTTGCTCTATTGTCCTTGGTGCTTCTCCTTCTAAAATAGATAGTATGCCTTCTACCATCATTTCTTTAATGCGGACTTCCTGATTTGATTTTCTCTTTAATTTATTTGCAAACGGGTGCCACAACAAATACCCCGTAAAAATTCCCAATAATGTAGCAACAAATGCTGCACTTATGGCGTGCCCCAGCACTTCAGTATCACTCATATTTCCCAGTGCCGCGATCAATCCTACTACCGCACCTAAAACTCCAAGGGTCGGAGCATAGGTACCAGCCTGTGTAAATATCTGTGCCCCTATTGCATGCCTATCCTGCATAGCATCAATTTCTTCTGATAGAATATCCCGTATGTAATCAGCACTTTGTCCTTCAACTGCTAGATTCAGTCCATTTCTTAAAAAAGGATCTTCCACAGATTCTGAAATTTTTTCTAACGCCAGTAATCCCTCTTTACGCGCTATTTGTGCCCATTCAGAAAATGTATGAATTAATTCTTCCTGTGAAACCATTACTTTCTCTGTAAAAATGATGACAAATAGCTTAGGAAGCTTAATCAGTTCATGTACTGGAAAAGCAACTGCAATCGCTGCAGCCGTTCCCAAAAAAATAATTAATATGGCAGCAGGATTGACAAGAACCGCAATATCAACACCTTTTAGTACCATCCCCACACCAACTGAAACGATAGCCATAATAATTCCTATGATCGAAGATTTATCCATCTTATTCACCCGTTTTCTACTATTCTTTTATCACTTCTAGTATCGACATTTCCGTACATTCCTTTACATAAATAAGTGGTTTAAAGCCCTGGATTATCAATATTTAGGTAAAAAGACACAAAAAAAGTGATGAAAATTCATCACTTTTTAATAGATTATAAAAAGAAGGTTGATTTAAATCTAATACGTTAGCTAGAGCTCATTAACCAAAAGCCCCATGCTACACGTCATTCGGAGTTTCATAAGGATTTTTTTAACAAATATGTCGAAGTTATTATGATTATGTAATATTCTTGTAAATTAAACTCAATATTCCTGTAACCACAGAAACTAGTATTTTAGTTATAGTATAAAAGTAGAGTAAAGGCGGTAAGAATTTACAAAGCTGCCAAAAAACATTTCGGGGGTCAACATGAAAAAAATTATAATTGCTTTAGCTGTTTTTCTGTCATCCGCACTTGTGCCTTTTGGACCATTTAATTCTGAAGCCTCAGCTGCTATGTCAAATAGTAACGTCAATAAAGTCGTATCCACAGGAAAAAAATTTATTGGAACGCCTTATCGATCCGGTGGCACAACACCTAAAGGCTTTGATTGCTCTGGTTTTGTGGGATATACCTATAAAAAAGCAGTAGGAAAGAAACTTTCACGAACATCAGCCAGTATGTATAAACAGGGGCAAAAGGTTGCGAAATCTAAGCTCAAAAAAGGAGATTTAGTTTTCTTTAACACTTCCGGAAAAGGAGTCTCCCATGTAGCAATCTATATTGGCAGCAACAAAGTTATTCACTCCGTTTCTAAAGGTGTCAAAATTGACTCACTAAGCTCATCTTATTGGAAGAAACGCTATGTAGGCGCTAAAAGATTATAAAATCAACTTTTCCAGGCGGACATGTTTCGCCTTTTTATTTTGCTTATTTTCATAACCGTCTTCCATATATAGAAAATACCGATAGGATTCCCACAGTTCCGTTTATACCCCCACTAGGTTCATTATCTTCAATGCACTCATTATTCGTATGTCTATTATCTTCCACCATCTAATTAATTACATGTATCTTTTAATCCTTTTTCCATACTTTTCTTTCCGTCTTAACAAAAAAATAGTAGGAAAAACCTCTAAATGAAGTTTTCCTACTATTCATAAACTGATTGGAATGTCTTTAAATTATTATTAAGACTGCGTCTTTCCTGCTCGCTTTTAAAACTGGTTAGACTGCCTTTTTGTTTTTCATATACTTAGTTAACATTTTATAAGCATGTTCGACACTTTCATCACTAGGAGATTGGATTCCCGCTAGCGGATATTTATAGCCTAGCGTTTCCCATTTATAAACACCCAATTGATGATATGGTAAGATTTCTACCTTTTCAATATTATTCAGTGTACCTAAGAATTGTCCCATTCTTTCCAGGTATTCGTCTTGATCATTTACAGTTGGAACTAATACATGTCTGATCCAAACCGGTTGTCCTTTTTCAGAAAGATAACGAGCACAATCTAAGATATGTTCATTCGGTTTACCAGTCAACTTAATATGGCGCTTGCTGTCTATATGCTTAATATCCAACAGGATTAAATCTGTATATTTCAATAGTTCATCGAATTGCTCTAAAAATTCCGGCGACCTTGAAAAACAGCCAGCTGATGAATCGATTGTTGTGTGAATTCCTTTTTCTTTGCACAATTTAAATAGTTCGATTATAAACGGAATTTGCAATAGTGGTTCACCGCCACTTACAGTAATCCCGCCACCTGACGCATCCATAAACGGTTTATATAATTCTAAGTCTGCAACGATTTCTTCAGGACTCACCTTCTTGCCCTTACCAATTGCCCAAGTATCAGCATTATGACAATACTGGCAACGTAATAAGCAACCTTGTGTAAATACAATATAACGGATCCCCGGGCCATCTACTGTGCCGCATGTTTCAACGGAATGAATATTCCCATATGTTGTCATGAGATCCCATCCTTTCTTTTCAAAAAATATCCAATGGATTGTTAAAAGTTAGTCTCCCTGCCAATACAGGGAGACCTTCCTCTTAACACGTTACAGAATTATATTACATAGTTTCGTGGAACGTACGGTTGATTACATCAATTTGTTGCTCACGAGTCAACTTAATGAAGTTTACAGCGTATCCAGATACACGAATTGTTAATTGTGGATACTCTTCTGGGTGTTCCATAGCTGCTAGCAATGTGTCACGGTTGAATACGTTGATATTCAAGTGGTGACCTTCTTTGGAAGCATAACCATCCAGGATTGCCGCAAGGTTCGCCTCACGTTGCTCTTCTTCACGTCCAAGTGCTTTTGGCACCATAGAGAATGTGTTAGAAATACCATCTAAAGAGCACTCGTATGGAAGCTTAGATACAGAAGATAGAGAAGCTAGAGCACCTTTTGTATCACGTCCGTGCATTGGGTTCGCACCTGGAGCGAATGGTTCGCCAGCACGACGTCCATCTGGAGTGTTTCCAGTTTTCTTACCATATACTACGTTAGAAGTAATTGTAAGAATGGATTGCGTGTGCACAGAGCTACGGTATGTTTTATGCTTTTTCAATTTAGTCATAAAGTTTCTTACAAGTTCAACAGCCATGCTGTCTACGCGATCATCATTGTTTCCGTATTTAGGGAAATCACCAATGATTTCAAAGTCAACCGCTACACCATTTTCATCACGAATTGGTTTAACTTGTGCATATTTAATCGCGCTCAATGCGTCAGCTACTACGGACAATCCAGCGATTCCTGCTGCCATTGTGCGAAGGATTTCAACATCATGTAATGCCATTTCAATACGCTCATAGCTGTATTTATCATGCATGTAGTGGATTACATTCAATGTGTTGATATATAGCTCTGCAAGCCATTCCATTGTGCTATCGAAGTTAGCCATAACTTCATCAAAATCTAACACTTCAGAAGTAATTGCCTTGAAGTTCGGTCCAACTTGGATTTTAAGTTTTTCATCCACACCGCCGTTGATTGCATAAAGCAATGCTTTCGCAAGGTTTGCACGAGCTCCGAAGAACTGCATTTGTTTACCAATACGCATAGCGGATACACAGCAAGCAATTCCGTAATCATCGCCGTATTCTCTGATCATGATGTCATCGTTTTCGTACTGAATCGCACTTGTTTGAATAGACATTTTAGCACAGAAACGCTTGAATCCTTCAGGGAACTTAGTAGACCATAGTACAGTCAAGTTTGGTTCTGGAGCTGGTCCAAGGTTTGATAATGTGTGCAAGAAACGGAAAGAGTTTTTCGTTACAAGCGTTCTTCCGTCTAATGCCATACCACCGATGGATTCAGTTACCCAAGTTGGGTCTCCGCTGAATAATTGGTTGTAATCTGGTGTACGAGCAAATTTTACAAGACGAAGTTTCATAACAAAGTGATCAATGATCTCTTGTGCTTCTTGCTCAGTTAATGTACCTTCACGAAGGTCACGTTCAAAATAAATATCAAGGAAGGAAGAAGTACGTCCAAGAGACATTGCCGCACCATTTTGTTCCTTAATTGCAGCAAGGTATGCAAAGTATAACCATTGTACTGCTTCTTTTGCATTTGTAGCTGGTTTAGAGATATCATAACCATAAATCTCAGCTAATTGTTTTAATTCACCTAACGCACGGATTTGTTCGCTTAATTCTTCACGTTGACGAATAACGTCTTCGGACATTGTTCTTAAGCCATAGTTTTTCAAATCTTTTTTACGTTCAGCGATTAAGAAGTCTACACCGTATAATGCTACACGACGGTAGTCACCAATGATACGTCCGCGTCCGTATGCATCTGGAAGACCAGTGATGATACCAGCTTTACGAGCAAGTTTCATTTCATCAGTGTATGCATCAAAAACACCTTGGTTGTGCGTTTTACGGTAGTCAGTGAAGATTTTTTGTACTTCTTCATCAACTGTGAAGCCGTAAGATTCTGCTGCAGCTACTGCCATACGGATACCACCGAATGGTTGTAGGGAACGTTTGAATGGTTTGTCAGTTTGGAAACCAACGATTGTTTCTAGGTCTTTATTTAAATATCCAGGACCATGGGATGTAATAGTTGAAACAATTGTAGAATCTAGATCAAGTACGCCGCCTGCTTCACGCTCTTGTTTAGTAAGCTCCATTACTTGCTTCCATAATTCTTTTGTTGCTTCAGTTGGACCTTCTAAGAATTCATCATTTCCAGTGTATGGAGTGATGTTTTTCATGATGAAGTCACGTGTATTTACTTCTTTCTGCCAGTCACCGCCAGCAAATCCTCTCCATGGATCTTGAGTATTTACTTTATCCATAACCATTGCCATTTTTATTTACCTCCTAATATTACATTCAGGAATATTATTTCAAGTTTCTTGATGTTTCAAGTTTCAATTGAATATAACAGGTTTCTATAGGTTTATAATACACGTTATATGTGAAAATGTGAACATGTAAATTATGACAATACAGTGAAATCGAAAACAAACCTTTTAAATCAAGGTTTGACTATTATCATTTTATAATTCTGATATTATAGACCCTTGAAAATACACAAAACTGTTATAGTAAAATCAACTATAAATACAGAACTGTACTATAAAAGGCACCTGTTTCTTTACCACAGATGCCTTTAACTTCCATTATATAACAATTACGTTATTTATGCTCGTCTACTCTATTTTTAAAGGCTTCCTTCGTTACAATATATTGTTCATGGTTTGTGTGTTGTTCTTGATTACCACCCGTTTCTGCATGATGCGGAAAATTTCCGGGGTGACTTTTACGCTTATGGTTAAACCCTTTACCTCTCGCCATAACTAACCCTCCTTCCCTTATCATCATTTTCTGCAGAAAGGTGAGAATTATGGCAGGTAAGTTGAGGCAATATACTAAATAACACCCATTACCGATATCTATAAACCGCGTGTTTAAGCAACTTCGGAACAACATCAGTGGAAAAAGGGATATTCAGTCTTTCTGTACGCTTATGCGCATCTTTTCCATAAGGACCTATATTGATGGCTGGGATATCCAGTTCCCCAATAACTGAAAGCGGAAGATTATACCCTTTTCCATAGAGAGGCATTTCGTTTTCCAGTACCGACATAACTTGATCACGATCTCGTAAACGGCAATAACTCACATCTGAAAGACCAGGGAAATAAGACAGAATCTTTATTTTCTCATTATATTTTTCTTCAGCAATCCTTACACATACCTCTATTATTTCTTTTGCTTTCCGGTCCCTTTCATCTTCTTCCAAATATACGTGCGGATAATATGGCGGAGCAAGCATCACCATATAAAATGGAGCTTCTGATTTAAAGTATGCCGCAACCACATCAGCAATTTCTGCGGTCAATTTCGCCATATTCAATCCAGCATCCTGTTCCAGCAAGGTAATCTTTGCATTTATTTCTTTAACAAACACATCACCATATTTTATGCATCCTTTTTGGAATAATTCCTGATAGGAAAATACTTTTGGCTTAATGATTCGCTTTCTTAACTTATGCTTATCGTATCCCAGTTTGTCATAAAGAGTTGAAAGTCTCTCTGCAATGTACTGACTACTTTCTTCTCCGATCCCTTTCAACTTGTTTAGCACCTCTTCAGGGCTTTGTTTCAGTGTAAGAATATTCGCAAGCACATATGCTGCTGTTGGCGTCTGAACATTATAGGCTTCTTTTAAATCCATTAGTTTTAATATAGTGGGTAGAGGATTTTGTTCCCCACGTTCATTCTCTAAAAAAGCTAATGATAACTCCAGTCTCTCTGCAATCACTCCTGCCATCCAAGCTGCATTCATCCCTTCAAGCGGCTCTCCCACATGCGTCTCTCTCCCCACACAAAAAATAAGTGGGAGCAATTTACCTACAGATCCCGTATAGAAATATTTTGAACGATCACCTGGATAGGCACCAAAGCTCGGTTCCGAACAGATCGCCACATCTAAATCAAGTTGATAATGATCCCTAATTTCCTTCACTAATTCGACTCCGGCGAACATTCCTGCAGAATACCTTTCTTCATCCGGAGTAGCCAAAAATAACAGATTATGCTCTAAATCTTTTTTTTCAACAGCTTCTGAAAGTAAGGCCATTTGGACGGCCAGTCCTGCCTTCATATCCATAATTCCTCTTCCAAATATCCATTCTCCTGACTTCAAATCCTCCTCTACATCATTAGAAAGATCTTCTTCTGCCAGAGCACTTGTAAACTCTAATGGAGAAAAAGCCAGCGGTGCAAGACGGCCATAATCTTCAACACCCACGACGTCATAATGGCTTAATAAAATAATGGTTTTTTTACTCTTTTTATTTCCTTTATAAAAGGCAGCTATCGCTTTTCGATTCAATCCATCTCCATGGATTTTATTCCGATATACTTGATCCGGGTATTTTTGAAAATACGGCATTTCCATCAGGATTGCAGCAATTTCTTCCTCCATACGCAACTCTCCCCTTGTGCCAGTCACACTGGGCACTTTCACAAGACGATATAATAACTCCAAAATTCCTTCCTTCGTATTCCAGTGGCGCATGCTTTCTCCCCCGTTTCTCTCTTTCCTAAAATTATATCAACAATATATGGAATATTCAGTTAAATGATTATTACAAACCTCTTTTTTTGCTGTGGCATATCAGATATGATACGGTATTCTTACAATTAAAGGAGCGATTAAACAATGGCTAGTCCCATCATAATAAAAGAGATAACTTTCCACTATATTTCGATGGAATTAAAAAATCCTTTTACGACGAGTTTTGGCACCGTGAAAGACCGAGAAATGATTATTATTGAAATGGTTGATAGCGAAGGAACCGTGGGATGGGGTGAATGCGTAGCCTTTCGGGAACCATGGTATACAGAAGAAACACTCCAAACAGCGGCTCATATAATGAAAGATTTTCTAATTCCCAAGCTACTTGAGGTACCCATCCATCACCCTGATGAACTACAGAAGCTATTTTCTCCTGTTCGGAAAAATCCAATGGCCAAGTCAGCATTGGAGGGAGCTATTTGGGATTTATATACAAGAAAAAATAATATTTCATTATCGAAAGCTTTAGGCGGTACTAAAAATGCGATTGATGCCGGAATCAGCATAGGGCTTCAACATACAGATGAGGATTTATTTCGATTAATCGATCATAGCCTTGAGCAAGGATATAAAAGAGTGAAACTAAAAATCAAACCCGGTCGGGATATCTCGCTTATTCAAACAGTCCGCAAAAGGTATCCTTATCTACCGATTATGGCAGATGCCAATTCTGCATATTGCTTAGCAGATATTGAGCGCTTAAAGGCATTGGATGAATATGAACTCATGATGATTGAACAACCACTTCGGTTTGACGATATGTATGAGCATGCCATACTCCAACAGCAAATCTCTACTCCGATTTGCCTGGATGAAAGCATACAATCATTTGAAAATGCTAAACAAGCAATCGCTCTCGGCAGCTGTAAAGTAATCAATTTAAAAACGGGAAGAGTAGGCGGCTTATCAGAGGCTGTTAAAATCCTCAACTTATGTGAAGCCGAAAATATCTCAGTTTGGTGCGGAGGGATGCTTGAATCAGGAATAAGTCGGGCTCACAACATAGCTCTGGCATCCTTGCCACAGGTTAATCTGCCTGGTGACATCTCAAGTTCAAGCAATTATTGGAATCATGATATTACGTTCCCCGAAGTAATCGTCCATAACGGAATCATTGAAGTACCTGACAAAGCTGGAATGGGATTTGAAGTTGATCGAACCTGGTTAACCCATTACTCTATTCACAAGGAATCATTCACTTCCAAATAATGTGTATTCTTTTTCTATATGGGTATAAATATAGAAAACTAACTATGGGAGTTGATAAGCATGACAAAGGAAAAGCAGCCCTTATCCAAGAAAAAAATGGATAATCCTGAGAATTCAATGACAGATAAAGAGCATATGCTTGATAAATTTGAAGATGAACAACATGTAGATACGATCCCTATTGAGGATTTACGCGAAGAAAACCTTGAAGAGAAAGATAAAACAGCTACAAAAAGCACCTCCTCGAGCGAGAAAAAATACGAACCTGAAAAACAGTAACAATAAGAGCCGGTGTATGCTGGCTCTTATTTTGTAGTTTTCTTTGGTTTCCTGCTCCGATAAAGTTCCCCCTATAAACACATCATTATTCAAAAATTTTCCACAAAATAACACAAATTGCTCTACTTTTTATTGATAAAGCCAATACTTAATTAGTGTATATCAGTGGGGGGAGTTAAATTGGTTACAGAAAACTTGGGTAAAGTGCAAGAAATTGTGGCAGGCACTGTAAGTTCAGATCCTCACAGGAGATTCTCTCGAATATAGAGGAACAAAATCAATTAATAACCGACATCTCTCATAGCTTCAATGAACTGGACACGCTAATCGAGAAATTGGACGAATCTGTACAGATATAGAAAAATCGCCCATATCATTAATTTAAAATTGTTCTTTCTACGAAGGCTCTCATTGGAATAGTGTTGCTATGATAACATTAGATTAGGGATTGTACATTTACTATGTTATATTTAATCTACCATTTTAATACTACTTGTTTCATTTATTGTTGCACAAAAAACCTATTCATTCATTGAATAGGCACCATATAGGCAAAGTCCTTATTTTTAGGACCTTGTCTATTTTTTATTTTCCACAATTCTTCCCTATACGTTTAACACTATTTTCTACAGGATGGGCCCAAAAATGGCCTGAATAATAGTATAGAACAGGTTTATCCTTCTTGAGCATGGCGAACAATAAAAAAGGAATTTAGATAGACTCCATGAGCCCTTCTAAATTCCTTTTGCCTACAATTAAAACCTATTCATTCATGGAATTGGCTATCATTATATGAAGCTCATAAAAGCAAAAAAAGACTCGCACTGAGTCTTTTTAGGTTAATTAAGCTCTTTGAACATTAGTAGCTTGTGGGCCACGTTGTCCTTGTTCTACTTCAAACGTTACACTTTGTCCTTCGTCTAAAGTTTTGAAACCTTCGCTTTGGATAGCTGAAAAATGTACGAATACGTCTTCTCCACCTTCGCGTTCGATGAATCCAAAACCTTTATCTGCGTTAAACCATTTTACTTTACCTTGTTCCATAGTTATTGCCTCCTAGTGTGGATTATACCCACACAATTTGTTACTACTCTTGCTCAAATACCTTAGACGAAAAACAAAATTTTATTCTCAATCTGAAACCGAACAAAAATAATTCTTCTTTAGAATAACATTATTTTTTAAAAATATCAAACATTAAGAACTATCGGTCGGATCCTCTCATCAACTCTTAGTTAAAATGTCATTCTCTTCAACTTCATAATCCTTGAACATGTTTCTTTCTTAATCCATATTAAATCCAAAAGAACCCTCTTAATTTACTTCAATAACAAATGTATAAGAAGCTTCCCCAGTTGACCATTTACCTCTCACTTCAATGATATGCCTCCCCATTTCTGAAGGTAGGATAATTTCCTGCTCAGATATAGATAAATCTTTTACTACCGATCTTTCATCCCATAAATATGCCTGTAATACAGGCTTAGATTCATCGCTGAAAGAAATGGCCGCAATAGAACCCTTATCAACTTCACCTACTTTTAATTCAAATTCTTCAGCAATTTGATTAGGCGCTAACGCATCTGCAATAGTGGTCTCTGTAGTAAACCATTTTTTTACGCTCCACTCATATCCTCCTTTTACTGAGTCGATATCTTCTCCATTAATTTTGATCACGATAAAAGGTGGTTCAGTTGATTCGATACCAGTGCATCCTCCAATAAGTAGAATCAGTAGACTAAGCCCCCATACATAAATCCATTTTTTCATCATAAATCCTCACTTTACATCCATATAATAGGCACGGAATACTAACTAGTTCTTTAATAGGAATGAAATATCCTTTATTTCCATTAAAAAAATGACGTGTATCTCACTCACACGCCATTCATCAATTTAGTATATTGTTTTATCGCATATTATAGCCATTGACAACCACAGACAGTTCTCCAGTTGATGGATGAATAACCATTCCCGATACCGGCACTTGAGCAGGCATCAAAGGATGATTCTTAACCAAATTGACACTCTCCGTTACCGATTCATTTACATTCGAGAAGCCTTTTACCCACTGTTTCACATCAATCCCGACATGTTCGAGAGTGGAAAAAGTGTCTTCTGGAACTCCATTTTCAACCATTTGTCCAATCAATAATTCTGAATCCATAGCAGCCATTCCACAATCCTCATGACCCACGATAAATACTTCTTCAGCTCCCAAGGCATGAATGGCAACAATAATCGAGCGCATTACACCGCCGAATGGATGGTTTACAATAGCTCCAGCTGTTTTTATAATCTTTACATCTCCATTGGCAATGTTCATTGCCTTTGGCAACAGCTCGACTAATCTGGTATCCATACAGCTTACAATAACGATCTTCTTATCCGGGAATTTTGTAGTTTGGTATGGTAAATATTCTTTACTTTTTACAAATTCCTCATTATAAGCAAGAATTTCATCTAATGTATTCATTTCTCTCTCCCCTTCATTTAACCTTAAATCCATTGTACAGAAGTGTTTAAAATAGTTGAAATAATATACAAATTTTTCTGAAGGAAACTTTAAATGAAAGATGCGTAAACTATCATAATAAGGACAGTGCAAAACGGGACTTCTGTAAAGAAGTATAGGAAAGGATCCATTTACATTGAAAACAAAATTAAGTCAACTTGAACCTTATGTACATTCCATTTTTGACTATTTACACGCAAACCCTGAAATAAGCTGGAAAGAGCATGAGACCTCAGCCTTTATTGAACAACGATTGAGGGAGGAAGGAATTATATGCAAACCTTTCCCTTCCTATCCAGGATTAATTGCTGAAATCGGTTCCGGAAAACCGGTTATTGGTGTACGCGCGGATATGGATGCCCTTTGGCAAGAATGCGACGGAACTTATAAAGCTAATCATTCATGTGGGCATGATGCGCACATGTCAATTGTATTGGGTGTAGCTTTAATGATTAATGAATTGTCTCCCATTGAAAAAGGAACTGTCCGATTTATTTTTCAGCCAGCTGAGGAGATAGGTGAAGGGGCCAAGGCGGTTGTTGACCTCGGAGTTGTGGATGATGTTGATTATTTATATGGCCTCCATCTTCGACCACTAGAAGAATTACCTCTCGGTCAAGCTGCAGCAGCTATTAATCACGGGGCAACCTGTCATGTTTCAGGAAAAATCATTGGAGAAGATGCACATGGAGCTCGTCCACATTTAGGGACAAGTTCAATAGAGGTCATGGTGATGATGCACCAATTACTTCAGCAAATTAAGCTGTCACCAATCAAGCCTCATTCTATTAAAATTACCCGCTTCGAGGCGGGCAATGACAATTTAAATATCATACCAGGGACCGCTTTATTTGGAATTGATGCCAGGGCTCAAACAAATGATGACTTACGCATTATACAGGAAAAACTAAAACAGACATTTGCCCTTTTGGAATCCATATTCAGCATTCAGATCCAACATGAACAGCATCCTGATACACCCGCTTCCATTATCTCCAAACAAGCGACTCACTATATGGAAAAGGCTATTCTGGACACAATGGGGCGCGAGGCGTTAAGCCCGATGATTATCACACCAGGAAGTGACGATTTTCACTTTTATACGAAACTACGACCTTCCATAAAGGCGACGATGCTGGCCCTCGGTGCTGATTTAAATCCCGGTCTTCATCATCCAAACATGACATTTGATCGTTCCTGTATGATGCATGGAGTGGAAATCCTCACAAGAGTAATCCTCCACACGATAAAGGCTGAATCTCACTCATAAAGATTCAGCTTTATCATCATATTCTTTTCATTCACCAAGCGCTTGTTCAATATCCACCCATAGGTCCTCCCAATATTCTAATCCTACGGATACGCGCAGCAACTGGTCTGTTACACCCATTTCCAACCGTTCCGCTTCAGGAATAATAGCATGTGTCATGGAAGCTGGGTGACAAATCAACGTTTCAACATCCCCTAGACTGACTGCGATTTTAATGAGTTCCATCTTGTTAAGGAAGGCTTGCGCATCCTCTTTCCCACCTTTTATCTCAAAAGCGATGACCCCTCCAGGCTGGCGCATTTGTTTCATAGCTGCCTCATATCCAACATTTTGCTGATCCCCTGGAAAATAAATACGCTCAACTTTTGGATGTTCTTTAAGTTTTTCATATAATTTTTGAGCATTTTCGCTATGACGATCCATACGAATTGGCAATGTTTTAATTCCCCTTAACAAAAGCCAAGCGTCAAAAGGTGCCATAATACCGCCAACATCCTTTAAGATTGTTTTTCTTACTCGTGAGATAAATTCGTGAGAGCCAGCAGCTAAGCCTGCCACTACATCGCCATGTCCGCAAATATATTTTGTTGCACTATGGACGACAACATCACATCCCAACTGAAGAGGCTGTTGCAAGTAGGGGGATGGAAATGTATTATCCACAACGACTGGAATCCCATTTCTTTTCGCCACTCTTGCCACCATCTCCAAATCAATGACTCGCATAGTTGGATTAATTGGCGTTTCAACAAATATGCAAGCAGTTTCAGGCTTAATTAATTCCTGTATTTGTTCTTCTGTTTCCATTGGGCTAAAATCATACCCAATATTATATTTTTCTTTCATCATGACTAATAAATCAAATGTACATCCATATATACCGAGCGAGCAGAGAATATGCTCATTTGCTTTGGTCATTTCCATTAAAACAGCTGATACAGCCGCCATACCTGACCCAAATGCAATTCCTTCTTCTGCGCCTTCCAATACAGCAATCTTTTCTTCTAAGGAACGTACGGTTGGATTGCCTAAACGGGAATAAATAAATCCATTATCAGTACCCGCAAATCGCTGTTCCCCCTGTTCAGCAGATTGAAAAGTAAAGGTGGAAGTTTGGTAGATAGGCATGGATAAGCTTCCCTGATGTTCATTAGAATCATATCCGGCATGGATAGCAGCCGTTTCGATGTGTGTATATTTTTTATTCATCTAATTCGCCCCCTTATAATTCGAAAAATTTCTATTCCCCTCCTCTATCATATGGCACAAACCCAAATATTGTAAATAAACTTACCTAATATTCCTAAATTGAATAAAGAACTCAATGCTGATTATTAAGCAGATAACAAAAAAAGGCCTTCATCGAGACCTTTCTACCTATGTATAACTTCAGCCAACTCACCATTCACAGCTGCAAGCAAATCTTCAACTTTTAATTTCATTTGCACACCAATTTTCCCTGCACTGACGATGATCTTATCCTGATTTTCAGCTGACTCATCTATGTACGTTCGATATAGCTTTTTCATTCCCACTGGAGAACAGCCGCCCCGTATATATCCCGTCCACTTTTGAATATCTTTCATGGGAAGCATCTCGATTTTCTTTTCACCAGCTACTTTAGCTGCTTTTTTTAAATCCAACTCTGAATCTACAGGAATCACAAAAACATAAATGGCACCACTTCCCGAAGATGTGACGAGGGTCTTAAAAACAAGCCTGTAGTCTTGCCCTACTTTTTCTGCAACGGATATTCCATCTATTTTTCCATCTCGATTGTCGTATTGAAACATCTCATACTCAATCTTTTTTTGATCTAATATGCGCAATGCATTCGTCTTGACATTTCCCACGTAAAATCTTCCTCTCAAAATCTGCCTGATTTAAAGATTGAATACAGTAAATAAAGTACCATTAAGGTTGCAATAACGGAACCAATCTCTATAATAGGCACTTGCCATAAAATAGAACTACCATCTCTCGATGATGAGCCTATAATCAAACCTGCCATAATAATACTAAAAGATAGCAGAATAATCGCATAAGAAAGCTGGTTGGCAACCTTATCCATTTTACCAAGAAATACATCTAGCTGCGGTACTTTTATTTGTACACTGAATTTACCCTCTTTCAGCTTATTTATTAATTCATTTAAGCTGCGGGGCATCTCGTCTAGGATATCCGTGTATTCCACTACTTTATTCCACAAAGAGTCTGCTAAGTTTTTTGGCTTCACTCTCTCTTTAATGAGCTTCTCTCCAAATGGCTCTATCACATCAATGATATTGAATTCTGGGTTCAGTGTCTCGACCACTCCTTCAACTGCAAGGAAGGTTTTACCCAGCATAGTGAGATCAGATGGAATACGGATATGATGCAAATAGGTTAATGTAAAGAAATCATTTATTGCATCACTCATACTTAAGGTATTCAATGGCTGTCCATAGTACTTATCAATGATTTCCTCCACATCAGATCGCAGTTTATCATAATTGATATCGTCGGGCGTAAAACCTAGTTTTAGAAGAGCCCGCATAACACTGTCCGTATTGCCTCGTTTCAGGGCGATAATCATCGTCGCAAAAGCATACTTCATACGTGTATCCAAGTGTCCTACATTTCCAAAATCCATAAAAACAATCCGGTTTCCTGGTTGAATTAAGATATTGCCTGGATGAGGATCCGCATGAAACAGGCCAGTGATTAAGATTTGATTCATCATCGCATCTGTAAAACGCTCGCTGATTAATTGCCTGTTAAAATCAAGTTCATTCAACGTATCAACATCATTAATTTTTATTCCCTCTACATATTCCATTGTTAATACCCGCTTAGTAGAGTAGTCCCAATAAATAGATGGTATCTTAATTTTGTCATTGTCGATAAATTGATTGGCAATCTTTTCGGAGTTCCTTCCTTCTATACCATAATCAAGTTCTTGGTGTAAGGAGTGGGAAAATTCATCCACTATATCACTTATTCCATAATCTTCTGCCAAGCTAAATCGTTTTTCTGCTAATCTCGCTATATTATGCAGAATTTCAAGATCTGTCTCAATATTCCCCTGGATGTTGGGACGTTGTACCTTGACAGCTACCTGTTCCCCTGTGTGCAGAACAGCTTTATGTACTTGACCGATGGAAGCCGCGGCTAATGGTTCTTCCATAAATTCGGCAAATAGTTCTTCAATTGGCGCTTCCAAATTATCTTCAATAATCTTTTTAGCTTCTTCAGGGGAGAATGCAGGTACATGATCCTGTAGCTTTTCCAATTCCAAAATAACGGAGGGAGGAACGATGTCAGGCCGTGTACTCAGCATTTGTCCAAGCTTAATAAAAGTCGGACCCAGTTCCTCAAGGATAGCACGAATCCTTTCGGCAGCCGGCCGATCCTTCACCTCCTTACTCTCAAATGTCCACTGTCCTCCAAACGGCAACATATCGGATAATCCAAGTTCTTTTGCAATAGATCCGAACCCATGATGAATCATAGCGCGTATGATATCCTGATACCGATTAAAGTGACGTATCCTCTTTTTAAGCACCTGCTTCTCCCCCTAACCACACATTCTTAATGGTCTAATTCCTTATTGGTTTTTTGCTTCTAACAAAGCAATTCGCTTTTCCAGCCGTTCAATATCTTCTTTTGTAGCAAGATCCATTTCAGCCATACGTTGCTTGACCTTTAAATTGATTTGTTGTTCAAATTCTGTCCGGGCTTCATCTCCCTTTTTCACCAGTTCATCAACCATTGATTTGGATTCAGCACGAGATACCTCTCCCTTTTTCACCAATTCATCAACTAATTTTTCAATTTGTTCCTTACTGGTTACAGCTGCACCAATTCCCATTGAGAACGTCTTATTTACAATGTCTCTAATCATTGCTCACTTCTCCTCCTTGAATTTATGATTGATAGTAATCCGTAAATCAAAGTAATTCCCTTTATTACCTTTCCACGGTTAAATTAAAACAAACTTATAAATTGTGTACTTTTCGTGAATAGTGCAAATTATCAGTTTATAAAAAAAACAGAAGACTGTTCCATTGAGCAGTCTTCTATCAAAGCGATTAACCTTTGTCTATTTCTTTTTCTGTGCCGAATACAATTCCATTTTCTTTCCGGGAGCGCTCAGTGACTTCAAGTACGGCTCTACTGATTTCTATTAATTGTTGGTAGTTAGCCAGTTTATCATGCTTGATAATATCGACAAATGCTTCAATCTCATACGTCATATCATTCTCTTTTTGAGGGATGGAAAATGGTTCACATACTTTCGTTTCTCTATCAATATACTCAAGCTTTTGAATCGTTCCTGATCCAGGGAAGATGATATTCCCTGACTCTCCATGGATTTCATTTGATCCATAAGAATTCACGATTTTTGAGCATACAATAATACATACAAAATCTGAATAGTTGAGGACCAGTGTTCCCCCTCCATCTACGCCACTTTCAAGCATAACAGGGGTATAGGTTGTGGAAATAGGTTTACCAAAAAGAGCGATCGCCATAGATAGGGGATAAACCCCAAGGTCTACCAAAGCTCCTCCTGAATAGTCAGCCGAGAATATATTAGGTACTTCCCCCTCCAGGAACTGATCATATCTGGAGGAATATTTCATATATTGTAAATTTACATTGCGAATTCTTCCCACGCGCTTTAGGTTATCTTGCAGTAATGTAAAGTTAGGTGTATGAATGGTTCGAATAGCTTCAAAAAGATACACCTTGTTCTCTTTCGCGGTTTGATAAGCTCGATTCAGTTCAGCTATATTCGAAAATATCGGTTTTTCACATATGACATGTTTCCCGTTCTCAAGCATTAGTACTGCTTGTTCGAAATGGCATGAATTTGGAGAAGCAATATAGACAATATCAATCTCATCACATTTGGCCAGTTCCTCCAGTTGATTAAAGACAAGATCAACCTCATGCTTATTAGCAAAACGGGAGGCCTTATCCAAATTCCTGGAATAGATTGCCTTCAGATTCAGGGCTTCACTTTCCAATACAGCGTTTATAAAATTGTCAGTGATCATACTTGTACCAATTGTCGCTAAATTCATACTAACCTCTCCCTTGACTATCAAAATAAAGACCCATTTTTAAACAAATACAACTGTATACTTACTGTTACCCAATTAACTTTCATACGTACCCAAATGGATACTATTTTATAATGGGCTACTTATATTTAAATCATATCAAAAAAAGAACTTCCTACATTAAATTAAAATTTATTTTCCACGCGAATATAGAATTACCTTGCCAGTTAAGTAAAAGTAAGCGGAATAGTGAACTAAAAAAGGTGGCTAAACAGCCACCTTCCCATTAATCCTCATCTTTCGCATCCCAATCTTCTGGAATCGGTTCTGTTAACCATTCCTGGAATAGCTTCTTGTATTCCCGCAGCTGTTCTTGATAATTGGAAAATTGATCATTGTTAATCAAATATTGTTCCCCATCAAATACAGCCCGGATTTTCTTTTGCTTAATCAGTGTTTCAAGATAGGATTCCGGCAATGATAAGTATTCTGCTGTTTCTTTTACGGAAAGATACACTGATCATCCACCTCTTCTCCCGAAATTAGTTATTTCCTAAGTCTATCATATTTTTTGATGGTCTTCATTCAGATACGGATGACGTTACTTAACGTACAGAAATTCTTGTGATATCCATATCTGTAGGCATTCATTTCAATAATGAAAAGGATCATAGGCTTATTCGATGTTAGATACGTTTAACTCATTTATTATTAAATACTATATTTTTTAAATTTATTGATATATTACACGAACGTAAAGGTCCCGTAAATTTGTGTAAACATTTGTAATAAGTATTTACTTTCATCATTTGGTCTATAATAATTATACTCAGTAAAAAGTTTTCCAAAATAATAATGAGGTGTAAATAGTGGATGTAAGTATTCAACAGATGCTTTTTGAGTTTCTTGGCGGACTAGGTATCTTCCTGTTTGGTATTAAATACATGGGAGATGGACTACAAAAGTCTGCAGGAGACCGACTAAGAGATTTATTGGATAAATATACAACTAATCCTATCATGGGGATTTTGGTCGGTATCCTAGTTACTGTTTTAATACAAAGTAGTTCAGGTACAACGGTTATCACGGTCGGATTGGTAAGTGCCGGGTTTATGACACTTCGCCAAGCGATTGGTGTCATCATGGGGGCCAATATCGGGACAACCATAACGGCCTTTATTATCGGTATTGATGTCGGTGAATACGCTTTGCCAATTATCTTTGTCGGTGCATTTCTTTTATTCTTCTTTAAAAACCAGAAGCTACACAACTTCGGTCAAATCCTATTTGGATTCGGGTTATTATTCTATGGCTTAGAGCTAATGAGCAGCGGGATGAAGCCACTTCGCTCCTTCGAATGGTTCCATGATTTAACTGTTAGCTTAAGTGATTATTCAATACTAGGCGTTCTAGTAGGAACTGTCTTTACATTACTCGTACAAAGTTCCAGTGCGACAATCGGTATTCTTCAGGGATTATTTGGTGAAGGGCTTATTGATCTCCAAGGTGCTTTACCCGTACTATTCGGTGATAATATCGGAACAACCATTACTGCTCTTCTTGCGTCAATTGGTGCATCAATTGCAGCTAGACGCGCAGCTTGCGTACACATCCTTTTCAATGTGTTTGGAACCATCATCTTTATGATTTTGCTCGTACCATTTACCGCTCTTATCAATTGGTTCCAGCAAACGCTCGGTTTGAATCCGGAAATGACAATCGCCTTTGCACACGGAACGTTCAACATTACGAATACACTGATCATGATTCCATTCATCGGTGTATATGCTTGGGCAGTTACTAAACTCATCCCAGGAAAAGATACTGTGATTGAGTATAAACCTGAGCATTTAGATGAAAGAATCATCGACCAATCTCCGTCCATTGCACTTGGACAGGCTAAAAAGGAAACATTGCGAATGGGCGAGTTTGCGATAAAAGGATTGGAAGAAACGTATAACTACTTGTTAACGAATGATACTTCTTCATTAAATACGGGTAATCAAATTGAAGAGGCTCTAAATAATTTGGATCACAAAATAACAGATTATCTTGTTAAAGTCTCAACAAGTTCATTGTCTGCCCATGAATCAGATGAACATAATATTCTGATGCATACGATCACAGATATTGAGCGAATTGGAGATCATTTTGAGAATATCCTCGAATTTGCAGAGTATAAAAATGCAAATAAAGCAACATTCACTGATGAAGCGACAGAAGGCATGTCTCAAATGTTCACTACTACTATTGAAGCTGTTAAAGAAGCAATCGCAGCCATAGAACATAACGATAAGCAAAGTGCATACAAGGTGCTTGAGTTGGAACGCAAAATCGATAAGATGGAGCGCCAATTAAGAAAGCAACATGTTATCCGTTTAAATAATGGATCCTGTTCTGCACAAGCAAGCCTCGTTTATGTTGATATTTTAAGTAATCTCGAACGAATCGGCGACCATGCTAAGAACATTGCTGACACAATTATCGGTGAGCAAGAATAAAATAAAAAGTAGACTCTCCTCGGGGAGTCTACTTTTTTATTCCATTCATTATTCCACTATTATAAAACCTTCTAATAAAACCTCTAAAATCGATTCATTCATCTTCTAATAAACAGGTAAAACCTACCCAAAATAGATGATTTAACAGAATTTACACTATCAACATAGTGAAAATAGTATTTTTTAAAATTGGAAACGCTTTCTTAGAGCAAATCGTTTTGTGAATGTATACACAAGGAGTATGCTTAAAGTAGAGAATTTATGGTTATATAATAATAACTAATTTAATTTTTTGCTATAACAAACAGAAATGGGGTATTTGCTATGTCAGACACATTGAAACAGCAAGTAGAGACACAATCTTCTCCAGTAGCTTCACAAGAAGAGTTGCTCTCTCAATTATCAAAACCAGAAGTTCAGGAATCATTAATTACTCTATTAAATCAATTACCACAATTAACTGAAGTTGTAACAGCATTGAACAAATCTTATGAAATTGCACAATCCCTAGCTACAGATCAAGTATTGGTGAGTGATTTTGCCAATACTGCGAAGGAATTTGCAGAGCCTGTTACGAAAACAGCCAAAAATATTGCTGCCAATGCAATAGAAGCAAAAGAAAGAGCAGAACAAAGCAAAGAAGTCGTCAGTGTGTTTGGTTTGATGAAAATGCTTAAAGATCCGCAAATCCAAAAGGTTCTTCGTTTTGCCAATGCTTATCTTCAAATAAGCAACGAACGTTCTAAATAAATACTTATTCATTTAGTTTATAAGCACTTATTATATGATTTTTGAAAAATACTGGGTTTAAAAATACTACAAACAAGGGTGGAACATATCATGGCACAAGAAATTGTTATCTTAGGAGCAGGATATGGCGGTCTTCTTTCAGCATTGTCTGCACGTCAGCATTTAACTCCTGAAGAAGCTACTATTACAGTTGTTAACCAATATCCGACACATCAAATTATTACTGAATTGCATCGTTTGGCAGCAGGCAATATTAGTGAAGGCAGAATTGCTATGCCATTAGATCGTTTGTTTAAAGGAAAAGACATTAATCTACTTATCTCTAAGGTTGAATCTATTTCAGCTGATGAAAGAAAGGTAACTCTTTCAAGTGGAAAAATCTTAACTTATGATAAATTAGTCGTTGGTTTAGGCAGCCAAACTGCTTATTTCGGCATTCCTGGTCTTGAAGAAAATAGCATGGTCTTAAAATCAGCGGATGATGCCAATAAAATTAACAAGCATATCGAAGATCGAATTAAAGAATATGCAAAAACGAAAAATCCAGCAGATGCAACGATTGTTATCGGCGGTGGCGGACTAACCGGTGTTGAATTAGTTGGGGAAATTGCAGATACGACACCTAAAGTTGCTAAACAATATATGGTTGATCCTTCTGAGCTTAAATTTATTCTAGTTGAAGCAGGTCCAAAAATTTTACCTATGCTTCCAGATCATTTAATTGAACGTGCTATGACAAGCTTAGAAAATCGTGGAGTTCAATTCTTGACTGGACTTCCTGTCACAGGTGTAAATGGAAATGTGATCGATTTAAAAGATGGACAACAAATTATCGCCAATACATTTGTATGGACTGGCGGCGTACAAGGTCTTCCAGTTGTCGGCGAGTCCGGTTTAGCTGTAGATCGTAACCGTGCAACGGTTAATGAGTATCTTCAATCCACATCACATCCTGATGTTTACATTGCTGGTGACAGTGCAGTTGTCTTCCCTGCTCCTGGTGCAAGACCATACCCGCCAACTGCACAAATGGCTTGGCAAATGGGCGAATTGATTGGATACAATATTGCGGCTTCCATTAAAGGTACTCTTCCTGAAGTATTTGCTCCAGTAAACTCAGGTACATTGGCAAGTCTTGGTCGTAAAGACGGTGTAGCCGTTATTGGCGGCAATTCTACGCCATTAAAAGGCTTACCGGCTACATTGATGAAAGAAGCAAGTAATATCCGTTATCTATCACATATTAAAGGGTTATTCAGCATCGTTAATTAATACAATTAAAACTCCTGTCCGCTAAGTAAGCAGACAGGAGTTTTTTATTGGCTTTATATGCTGCAATATATCATTCTTCTAAGATCAGCTGCAAATTACAATCTATGTTCACTTATTGCCGTCTAAAAATTCACCAATTGATTGATTAAAGGCTTCACTATATTCCCAGAACATCAGATGTCCACCGAGGACTTTAATCTTTGATTTAGGTGAAATTTTCTCCGTAAAAACCCTAGCTGTTTCTGCCCAATGTTCTGCAAGAATAGTTAATGTCGCTCGTGACTTACTCGCGAGTTTCGCTTCCTCCCGATAATCCGAAAACATACCAGAAGCGAATAAATTAGCGGCTATATAATAAGGTGTTTTTACAGACACTGATCAATCGCTGGATGCCTATAATACCATTTCGAAGATAAGCAGCCTGCTATCTTTAAAGACCATATACATTCGAGTAAAAGCTACCTGGACTTTATAATAAAAGCCTTGAACCTGTTTCTTAACAAGTTCAAGGCTTATTCAGTACACCATATTTAATAAAGTGAAATTGACGCTCCATCTCTTCTCTTTTCTGTTTCACAGTTGAAAGATCTGTTAACGCCAGAATAATTTGATTGAAGGTTATATTTCTCAAAATTTCAATAACACGAAGTAAATCCTCTTTATTTTCAATCTTCAATAAATGAATGTTTGTAATCAAGTTCATTAAGATTTCTTGCTTCTCTTCCAATTCACGAGCATCCGTAAAGCTCATTAAATGTTCAGCCAGTTTGATATCCGTCCGTGTAAAAACATTGATTAGAAACTTGGAATGCGCGGAATCCATCGCTTTAGCGGTGATATAATCAAACAGCGTGAAATGAAGTGAAAAAATATCGCTTGCCTGATTGTCAATCATGCTACTGATTAGATTAAAAAGGTCACTCTTGTACTCATTTAATAGATACAGAAACAGATCCTCTTTATTTTCAAAATAACGATAGAAACTTCCCCGGGGAATTTGCGCCTCCTTAATAATTCGATTTATCGATGCATCATAAAAGGAGTATTCACTGAATTCCACTTTAGCAGCTTGGATAATCCTATTTCGCTTTTCAGTTGGTAAATTAGCAAATGTTTGGGTTGGCATATACTCTCCTATTCTCTTCGTAAAGAATCCACCGGATCTAATTTAGCGGCTTTATTAGCTGGCATAAGTCCGGAGAGCATGCTGATGATAATACTTGCAGCAATACCAAAAGCAATGTAGACAGGCGTCATCCGTACAATTTCAAAATCAATCAAGTTGGTAGATAGGCTATTGGCCACAACCGTTAATAAAGACGCCACCAGAACACCGATGATGCCACTGGATAACCCAATCAAAAACGCTTCCGATACGAAAATTCTTCTTATATCCATACGGCGTGCACCGATCGCTTTCAGTACTCCAATTTCCTTCGTACGCTCAACCACGCTGATATGAAGAACAACCAGGATCATAATCGCTGAAACAAACAGAGATATACCTGAAATTCCAGTTAACACATAGGTTAAAACATCCAGCATCTCGTTCATCATGGCAGTCATCGTTTCCTGTGATGAACCGCTGTAACCCATATCCTTTATTTTAGACTTTATGTCTTCCGTATACTCTTCATCATTTGCAACTAAATAGATACTAGTCGGTTCTAAGGTCTGACCGTTATCCTCAGCAAGCTGAACAAGATCATCATAATTGGCATAGATTAAGTCCATGGCCGCCATTTGATTGCCCAACGATATAATTCCGCTAACCGTATAGGTTTTTTCATATAATTGATCATTTAGCATCAGCGTTACGTTAACATCTTTACCGATCATATCTCCGCCCAATTTTTCAGCTGTACCTTCCGCAAGGAGAATTTCTTGCTTTCCAGGTAAAGACCCTTCTTTCATACTCGTTTCGGTTAAATTAGAGGAGACGGTTGAAATCATCATCAAGTCAACTTTTTTATCTTTATATTTAACCGCATTTGATCCAAATGAAATAAGATTGAATCCTTTTTCCACTGAAGAGACATGCTCAATCTCGGATAGTTTTTCGATATCCTTTTCCTCAAATGGTGTTTGCTCACCTACCATTGATAGCATCATAGCCTGATTTTCATCAACATTTGATGGTAACTCTTCTTCCTCAGAAGGCATATTGACTTCCACAACAAGCGGATTCACCATACTATTCATCGAGTCATTCATATAGGTCTTCACACCATTTCCCAGCGAAAGGAAAAAGATGACACTCATGATGCCTATGCTCGCGCCCAAGGAAACCCAAATATTTCTACCAAGCTTCTCTTTCATATTTAGAAAAGCGAGCTTCACTGCCGCCCCAAAGCTAAGATTTTCCCCGACCTTCTTTTCCACTTGAGTGGACTGAGGGTTTATTTGTTCAAGAGGTTCTCCTCTGTCATCGCGGATAATTTCACCATCTGCAATTTGGATCACCCTTGAGGAATGGTTTGCTACTCGCTCAGAGTGAGTAACCATGATAACCAGCTTGCCTTGCATCGCAATCTCTTTAATGATTGCTAATACTTGTTCTGTTGTTTCAGAATCAAGCGCTCCTGTCGGTTCATCGGCAATAATGATTTCAGGATCATTGATTAATGCACGCGCAATCGCAACCCTTTGCTTTTGACCGCCAGATAATTGATTTGGCTTTTTATAAATATGATCCTTTAAACCTACCTGAGTCAGAATCTCTTCTGCTCGTTTAATGCGTTCCTCTTTCCCTACATTTGATAGAGTCATCGCAATCGTTACATTATCGAGAACAGATAAATGCGGAATTAGATTAAAGCTTTGAAAGATAAAGCCTATTTTATTTTTACGATATTCATCCATTTGTTTATCATTAAACTCACCAATATTCTTCCCTTCAAATTGAACGGAACCGGTAAAGTCAGAGTCCAACCCACCAATCAGGTTCATTAAAGTAGATTTTCCACTTCCTGATTCACCAATGATTGAAACCAATTCCCCCTTCTCAAAAGAAACATTAACATCTTTAAGAGCAAGGAAATATTGACCATCTGCAATCGGGTATTTTTTATTCACCTGATGCAATTCAAGTACTTTCATATAATTTTATGACACCCTTTACTTGTTAGTCTTCTTGATGTATTAGCCTGTTCATTTATGAGACAATTTATCAAGTAAATCCAATATAAGGTGACAACCTGTCACCTGTCAATAAATTATATTAAAATAATAATAATTACCTTCACTATTTAAAATTGAATAAATTTTGTTATATAAACATAATAAAAAAGGCAGTCTATTCCTCTAAAATAGAGAAACAAACTGCCTAATCGTACTTAATAGTTAATTGTTTATTAGAACGCTGAAGTCCAGCCACCATCAACGACAAGAACTGTTCCATTTACAAAACTGGAATCCTCAGAAGCAAGGAAAAGGGCAGCATTTGCGATTTCTTCTGGTTGTCCCACTCTAGGGATTACAGCTTGTGCCAATCTTGAACGTCCCATACCAAATTCATTTATATTTTTCATAGATGCAGAAATATTGGTTTCAACCGCACCTGGTGCGATTGCATTACAGCGAATACCTTCCTGTGCATACATGAAGGCAGTATTTTTAGTAAGACCAACCACAGCATGTTTGGAAGCTCCATAAGCTGCACCGGCATGGGCACCGTTTAATCCACCAGTAGAGGCAATATTAATAATGGTACCTTTTCCTTTTTCCAAGAATACAGGAATCGCCTTACGCATAGAACGCATAACACCTTTTGTATTAATGTCGAAAATCAAATCCCATCTATCATCCTGGATATCCGCAACAGGCTCAAATCCATCCATAATGCCTGCATTGTTAACTAAGATATCTAAAGTTCCAAATTCCTTAACAGCTGTATCAATCATTCCTTCGATATCTTCAAGCTTTGCAACGTTCACTTGTAATGCTTTTGCTGTACCGCCATTGTTTGTAATATCTTCAACTACTTTTTCAGCACCCTCAAGATTAACATCAGTCACAAGGACCTTAGCCCCTTCTTTTGCGTAAAGCTCTGCAATCGCTTTCCCCATTCCGGATGCTGCACCTGTAACAACCGCTACTTTTCCTTCTAATTTCATTTAAATTGCCTCCCCATCAAATTATAAATCAGTCTGTTTTATAAATTTACTGAAATTTATATTGGATTTACTCGGACAACCTTATACCCTTCTCCAATAAAATCAACTCAGCAATTGCAACTTAACATAGCCTATTTTACCTATTTTAAAGAAAGTAAGTGTTATCATTAACAAACTCTCTTCATGAATAGTTTACCTTATAATTTATTTCTTTCAAAACAAAAACACTTAATCTAGTAGTTCAAAAGTCGGACTTTCAGCACAAATAGTAGTTATCAAGAAAAATCGGTGAAATAATATTTATGGTTCAGCTGATTTATATGTCCATCATCCATTTTTTCTGTTCAGCTTCCTTCATCTGTTGTTCGGTTTCCTCTGGATATACAGTACGGAATCTATGATGTTCTGCCGGGATGATTTCTATCATCTTTTCAATCATATGATCTGGATTAAGTTGATTTTTTAACCCTTCTTCCATTTGTTTCATATCTTCTTTACGAGTATAATTCTCTTCCTCATTAAACCATTTCCATTTTTCCTCTACTGCTCGATCATTGAAACCCGTGTCGAATGAACCTGGGTTAATGGTCGCTACCTGTACACCAAACTCTTTTAGTTCATCCTTTAATGTTAAAGCAATCGCTTCAATAGCATGCTTTGTCGCCGCATATGGACCCGCATAAGGCGTTGTCATAATGCCCGCCATCGAACTTAAGAAAACAATTTTCCCTACACCCTTTTGGACCAGCTTCCTGGCGGCAATTTGAGCTGTTCCAAGAGTAGCAAATACATTCACTTCAAAGATCGCGCGAAACCGCTCCATTGGTATTTCACCGAGCGGTCCACCTTCATTAATGGCGGCATTCGCTACAAATATATCGAAATCATATTTTTCAATTTCTCTTAAATCAATAGGATTGGTAATATCGAGTTTAAAAACCTCCATATTCACGTCTAGGTCTCTTGTTTCCCGTATAAGCGCTGTTTTTTGGGATGTCGTCTCAGTAGTCGCTATGACGTGATGACCTTTCTTCGCCAGGCCAATAGCCGTACCTTTACCAAGCCCACTTCCAGCTCCTGTTATAAAAATTGTTTTTCCCATTTTGTAATTCCTCCTTCTCCATTCTTTCGCCTCCTTTTCTTCTTCCCGATAGGTATTTACATAAACCTACCTGGTTATTGTCCGAATTGTATAGACATAAATCCTATTCTATTTCAAATAAGTAAAATAGATCTGCTACAAAATGGAGAACATATGGTTATCTCAAAACTTCAACTTCTTTTTTTATTCAGATAAAACTCCGATACATAGAGCAATCGAACTATTACTGTACTGCAGTTGAGAAATTTAAAATCAAGTAAATGGACAGGATGAATCGTTTTCTGCATCTTATATATGTGGATAAAATAAAGAGATTAAACTTATCATTTTAAGGAGAAGAGATAGCATGTTTTATAAGTTTCTAGCCATCTTAGTCGCACTATTCGTTTTTGTTTCAGGTTCTCCTATGGAAAAAAATGTACAAGCTGCATCATCCAAAACTAAATATGTCACGGCAAGTACATCGAATATCCGCAGTGGTGCTGGGACTAAATACAAAGTCATTACAACTGTCAATAAGAACAGCTCTGTTAAAGTAACTCAGACGAAAGATTCTTGGAGAAAAGTAACTGTTGGAAATAAAAGCGGTTGGGCTTCCAGTAAATATTTGACCTCCAAAAAGCCGACAGCTTCTAAAAATCTAGCTGAAGGCCTAAAGACAGTGGAGAGCAACAAGCAGCTCATTCTTGTTACTTCAAATGGCTATAATACATCAAATGCTGAAATTCGCACATTCGAGAGAAACTCTAAAGGGAGTTGGGTGCCTGTATTAACAACCAAAGGCCATATAGGGAAGTATGGATTCGCGAAGGAAAAGGATATGAAAGAAGGCGGCAAAAAGTCTCCAATTGGAAAGTATACAATCGGCACAGCTTTTGGGAGGAAAGCGAATCCTGGAACAAAGCTGAATTATCGTAAAATCACAGCTGATGATGTATGGGTGGATGATCCTAAATCAAAACTTTATAACACTTGGCAATCCAAAAAGAAAACAAAGACTCATTGGAAAAGCGCTGAAAACATGAACATTGCAGCATACACGTATGGGTTTGTGATTAACTACAATACAAAACGAATACCCTATAAGGGCAGTGCTATCTTCTTCCATATTGGCAATAGCTATACCTTAGGCTGCACTGCAACTTCTGAAGAAAACGTAAAAAGAATTCTCAAATGGTTGGATCCTAAAAAGAATCCAGTTATTATTCAAACTCCGATTAATGAGTTAACTAACTATTAATAAGTAAACCCTGCATGACTAATGAATGCAGGGTTATATTGTCCGCTTCCATTCTAGTGGGATTTAACCAAAATAGAGTATCTACCAATATGGTTAGATACTCTACTTTAAAATTAATGGCAGACCATTTCTTTTGTGCATAGACCCAGTGCTTCCGCCGTTGACTTATTGATTTCCTTGAATAGGTCTGGATTTTCCATCAGGGACATTCCATAAGAAGGAATCATCTCTTTTATTTTCTGTTCCCACTCCGTTTTATATTGCGGGAAACATTTATCTAATAGCTTAAGCATAACGTGAACAGCGGTAGAAGCTCCTGGTGAGGCACCGAGCAATGCCGCAATTGATCCATCTGCGGAACTGACAACTTCTGTACCAAACTGCAGTGTCCCCTTGCCTTCTTCCGTATCTTTAATCACTTGTACACGCTGGCCTGCCACTACTGTATCCCAATCTTCGATGTTCGCATTTGGAATAAATTCTCGTAATTCTTCCATGCGCTTTTCATCTGATAACATGACCTGCTGAATCAGATACTTGGTCAAAGCCATCTCTTTGACACCGGCTGCCAGCATAGTAATCACATTATTCGGTTTTACAGATCCAATTAAATCCAGATTGGAACCTGTTTTTAAAAACTTCGGCGAGAATCCGGCAAACGGTCCGAATAACAAGGTTTTTTTACCGTTGATAAAACGTGTGTCCAGATGCGGAACAGACATTGGAGGAGCACCAACCTTGGCCTTTCCATACACTTTGGCATGATGTTTCTCTACAATCTCAGGATTGTTGCATACCATAAACAACCCGCTTACAGGAAACCCTCCAATATGTTTGGACTCTGGAATCCCTGTTTTTTGAAGTAAAGGCAGACTTCCACCTCCACCACCGATAAAGACAAAATCCGCAGTATGGTATTCAAGTTTACCATTCTCCATATCATGCACTTTCACTTGCCACAAATCATCATTAGTACGCTTAATATCCTCTACACTGTGCTTGTAGTTGATCTCCACATTGTTATTCTGTAAATGTTCAATCAACATTCGTGTCAACGCCCCAAAATTAACATCCGTTCCGGAGTCAATTTTTGTAGCTGCAATTGGTTCTTCTGATGCGCGCCCTTCCATGATAAGCGGAACCCATTCTTTCAGCTTTTCAGGGTTCTCCGATAATTCCATCCCATCAAACAAAGGATTTTTAGAAAGCGCTTTAAAACGTTTTTTCAAGAAAGTTATATTATCTTCTCCCTGTACTAAACTCATATGAGGGATTGCCATGATAAAATCTTTAGGATTGTGAATCAAATTACTTTTAATAAGATAGGACCAAAACTGCTTTGATTGCTGAAACTGTTCATTAATTGTAATAGCCTTGCTAATATCTATAGATCCGTCCGCTTTTTCGGATGTATAGTTAAGCTCACACAGCGCAGAATGACCCGTCCCTGCATTATTCCATTCATTAGAGCTTTCTTCCCCTGCACTTGCAAGTTTTTCGAATACTTTGATATCCCATTCAGGTGCTAACTCTTTCAGCATAGACCCCAATGTCGCGCTCATAATCCCGGCACCAATTAAGATAACGTCTGTTTTCTTCTGCATGTTGCTCATTATAACCATCCTTATCCCCTAAATTGTAAAAAAAGAGACACTTTCCTGTTAGATGCAACAAAAAGAAGGCTTTACCCAGGAAACCCTTTCATCTCAAAATTTACCATATCACTTTTATTATAATGATTCATCCACTAAAATATCCACTATTTACAGATAATTATAAACTATTTGATGATTTTTAAAAAGGTAGAACCTTGTACTAAGAGGGATGGAGGTTCAAAGGAATCACACAGATTCCTAGATACCGAACAAAAGGAACATGATTACTTTAAAGGTTATTTAAAGATATTTTATGAATAAGAGATGAAGAAGCCCATAAAAACTTTTTCGCAGAATGAATACTCTCGAAAAAGCGATGTATCATTCAGAGACAAACTAATAGTTGATTCTTGATTCTAAATATCAATAATTTCCAGAAATTTTTTTTTCAAACCACTCATTATATTCTTATATAATAAAAGGCTCCTATCGTTTTCTAGATAGAAGCCTTTTGAATCAAGATGTGAGATATCCTTTAACAACAAGACGTTTAGTTCCACTGGCCGTACAGGTAACTAGAGTGATTTCATTCTTATTCGGCTGATCATTTAAAATGTCTACATTTTGGGGAGTTACTATTTCTATTGAATCTACTTGATAGGTATAAACATCCTCTCCATCTACTAAGTATATTTCATCCCCTATCACCAATTCATCCAAACGATTAAAGTGCCGTCCTTTTACTGAACTATTATGACCAGCAATCGTATAATTCCCCTTTCCTGGGACTTGGTTACTTTTAATCTGAGTTAATGCTATGTTTAAATATTCTTTTGTTGTTTCAGAAAGCACTGGAGCTTGTAAATCAATCGCTGGTATACGTAATTCCAATGCTTCCATTAAAACATCATTCTTTATAGACAAGGAAGAAGATAATTCTTCTTCCTGTCCAGTTTCTATCTCAGTTTCTTGAATTCTATTCAGTGCGGTCTGTAATTTTTCTATGTCTTCCCCTTGCTTTTGATGCATGAATAAAGGATAGAGGATGCATGCCACTCCAAGTAAAAGAAGTAATATTCCAAACTTCTTCATTTTATCCATGCGTTTTAGAACGTCTTAACATGAAGATTCCACCTACTACAATTAATAAAATGCCTAGTGGGGTTAACACTCTGAATAATACTTCTCCAGTTTGCGGAAGGCGCTCTATTTTTTCATAGATATTTGAAAAAACAGTATTCTTGTTAGATTCAGCTTTTATGTTCGCTGAATCATTTACTTGACTGCTTGATGAATCTGTTTCATCAACTGAAGGATCAGTTGAATTTACATGTGAGTCGGAATCAGTTTCTTCTGATCCTGTTGATTTTTTATTCTCAATTGTCAATTCAACATATAGATTATCATTATTAATTGTAACTTCTTTCTCTTGCTCGATCAGAACATATCCAGCCGGTGCTTTTGTTTCAGCTAATTTATATATTCCTACGGATAGATCGTCGAAGATCAGTGTTCCCTCTTCATTTGTCGTACCTGTTTTGATCACTTTCCCATCTTGAGTAAGCGTAAATTCCGCTCCTGCTAACTTTTCTTTTGTATCTACATCTACTTTTGTAATTTCAAGGGAGCCTGTCTTCACTTCTGGGATTATGGCTTTGTCCTTAAACGTAACTTGGACGTGCTGCTGGTCTCCCTCTCCGATTGTAATGCTTTTCACTTCGGGATTAATCTCATAGCCCTCTGGGGCTTTTGT